>CANQQM010000004.1 GCA_947626005.1 uncultured Clostridia bacterium | reverse complement strand
GCGGGCAGGTCTGGATCGACATCTTCCCGCACAAGCCCATCACCCGTCACCCCGCCGAAGCCCGTATGGGTTCGGGCAAGGGCGGCGTCGAGTTCTGGGTCGCGGTCGTAAAGCCGGGCAGAGTGCTCTTCGAGATGGCAGGCGTGCCCGAGGACGTTGCACGCGAAGCGATGCGTCTTGCGGCGCACAAACTTCCCATCCGGTGCAAGTTCATCAAGAAGGCGGACGAGTCCGCCGAAAATACGGAGATAGGCGGTGAAGTCTGATGAAAGGCAATGAATTTCACAACATGACCGAAGTCGAGCTCAACAAAAAGCTGCAGGACCTCAAGAGCGAACTCTTCAATCTCCGCTTCCGTCATGCGAGCGGGCAGCTCGAGAATCCCGTCTCCATCCGGATCTGCAAGCGGGATATCGCAAGAGTCAACACCGAGATCCGCGCGCGCCGTGCGAAGGCGTAAGGAGGAGCGGCAATGGAAAGAAATCTGAGAAAAGAAAGAGTCGGATTCGTCGTTTCCGACAAGATGGATAAGACTGTCGTCGTCGCAGTGACGGACAAGGCAAAGCACCCCGTCTACAAGAAGACGATCACCCGCACGAAGAAGTTCAAGGCACACGACGAGACGAACGAGTGCGGCGTAGGCGACAAGGTCCGCATCGTCGAGACCAGAAAGCTCAGTAAAGACAAGAACTGGCGGGTCGCCGAGATCATCGAGAAGGCGAAGTAAGGGGAGGCAGAAGAAATGATTCAACCTCAAACGAGACTTAAGGTAGCCGACAATTCGGGCGCGAAGGAGATCATGTGCATCCGCGTGCTCGGCGGCAGTTTCAGAAGGACGGGCAACATCGGCGACGTCATCGTGGCAAGCGTCAAGACGGCGAACCCGGGCGGCGCGGTCAAAAAGGGCGACGTCGTGAAGGCCGTCATCGTGAGGACCTCGAAGGGCATCCGCCGTGCGGACGGAACGTACATCCGCTTCGACGACAATGCGGCAGTCATCATCGACGCGCAGAAGCAGCCCCGCGGCACGCGTATCTTTGGGCCCATCGCGAGAGAACTGAGAGAGAAGGACTACATGAGGATCATCTCTCTCGCCCCCGAGGTACTGTAAGGAGGAACGGGCATGAATATCAAAGTCAACGACAACGTGCTCGTCATCACGGGCAAGTATCAGGGAAAGCAGGGGAAAGTGCTCAAAACGCTCCCCAAACAGGAATCGGTCATCGTCGAGGGCGTCAATCTCGTCCATAAACACGAGAAGGCGCGCAAGGCGAACGAGACGAGCCGCATCGTCACCGAAGAGGGCCCCATCCACGTTTCCAACGTGATGATCGTGTGCCCCGGCTGCAACAAGCCCACCCGCGTCTATCATAAACAGGACGAGAACGGGAAGTGGTACCGCTATCACGGCGGCAAAGTAGGTTGCGGCGCTTCGCTCGACAAGGCCTTCGCGAAGAAGGTGAAGGGCAAGGCGGCGGAGACGGCAAAGGAAGAAGCTCCGAAGAAGCGCGTGAGAAAGCGCAGCCAGAAGACGGAAGCAGAAGCGAAGGAATAATCGGGAGGAACAGTCATGGCAGAGAAGAAAACCGCAAAGAAAGAAGCCGCTCCCGCACCCAAGCCCACCGAGCCGAGCAGAGTCAGGGTCCGCTACGAACAGGAAGTCGTGCCCTATCTCATGAAGAAGTTCGGGTATAAGTCGGTGATGCAGGTCCCCAAGATCGACAAGATCGTCATCAATACGGGGCTCGGCGACATCAAGGACAACCAGAAGTCCATGCAGATCGTCGAGAACGAGCTCAAGCTCATCACGGGACAGAAGCCCGTCTACAGGAAGGCGACCAAGTCGGTCGCGAACTTCAAACTCCGCGAAGGCATGAACGTCGGCCTCAAGGTGACGCTCCGCGGAAGAAGGATGTATGATTTCTACGACAAGCTCGTCTCCATCGCGCTTCCCCGCGTCCGCGACTTCCGTGGCGTGTCGGACAAGGCGTTCGACGGCAGAGGCAACTACGCCCTCGGGCTCAAGGAGCAGCTCATCTTCCCCGAGATCACCTACGATCAGGTCGAAAAGATCAGGGGCATGGACGTTTGCATCGTCACGACGGCGCAGACCGATGAAGAGGCACGGGAGCTTCTGAAGGCGCTCGGAATGCCCTTCAAGAAATAAGGAGAGACGACATGGCAAAGAAATCGATGATCAATAAACAGCAAAAGACGCCGAAGTTCTCGACGCGCGCCTACACGCGCTGCTCGATCTGCGGCAGACCTCACGCGGTCCTCCGGAAGTACGGCGTCTGCCGTATCTGCTTCCGCGAGCTTGCCTACAAAGGGCAGATCCCCGGCGTGAAGAAAGCAAGCTGGTAAGGAGGCGCATTATGACAGATCCGATTGCAGATATGCTCACAAGGATCCGGAACGCTCTCACCGTCCGGAAGGAGACCGTGGAGATCCCCGCTTCGAAGATGAAGAAGGCGATCGCGCAGATCCTCCTCGAAGAGGGGTACGTTTCGGGCGTCGAATTCGTCGAGGACGAGCACGAAGGGAAGATCGTCGTCACGCTCAAGTATGCGGGCGGGAAGTCGGTCATCGGCGGGCTCGAGCGGGTCTCCAAGCCCGGCCTTCGCACCTACAGCGGCGCAAAGAACATGCCCAAGGTGCTCGGCGGCTACGGGATCGCGATCGTTTCGACGAGCAAGGGCGTCATGACGGATAAGAAAGCAAAGGCGCAGGGCGTCGGCGGCGAAGTGCTCTGCTACGTCTACTAAGGAGGGAATTATGTCGAGAATCGGTAAAAAGAGCATCGAAGTTCCCGCAGGCGTCAGCGTAGCGTTCGAAAACGGCGTCGTCACCGTCAAGGGGCCCAAGGGCACGCTCACGCGCGAAGTCAAGGGCAATATCGACGTGAAAACGGAGGGGACGACCGTCCAACTCGTCGCGCTCGACGAACTCAAAGAGACCAACGCGCGTCACGGGCTCTACCGTGCGCTCGTCGCCGATATGGTGAAAGGGGTCTCCGAAGGGTTCGAGAAGAAGCTCGAAGTCAAGGGCGTCGGCTGGAAGGCGGCAATGCAGGGCAATAAGCTCGTTCTCAACGTCGGCTTCTCCCATCCCGTCGAATTCGTGCAGCCCGAGGGCATCAAGATCGAAACGCCCACGCAGACGGATATTTCCGTCAGCGGCATCGACAAGGTCCTTGTGGGTCAGGTCGCCGCGGACCTCCGCGCGATCCGCATCCCCGAGCCCTACCACGGCTACGGCATCCGCTACAAGGGCGAGCATGTCGAGCACAAGGAAGGCAAGACTTCGGGCAAGGGCAAGAAGTAAAGGAGCGTGAATCATGATAACAAGAATCGATAAAAACGCGGTCAGGCAGCGCCGCCATGCACGGGTGAGGAAACTCATCTCCGGCACGCCCGAGTGCCCCCGCCTGAGCGTATATAAGAGCTCGAAGAATATCTATGTTCAGTTCATCGACGACGTGAACGGCGTCACCCTCGCCTCCGCTTCCACCCTCGAAAAGTCGGTCAAGAGCGAAGTCGCGGGCAAGACCAAGACGGAAGCCGCAAAGATCGTCGGAAAGATCGCGGGCGAACGCGCCAAGGATAAGGGCATCGCGACGGTCGTTTTCGACAGGGGCGGCTACCACTACACGGGACGCGTTCAGGCGATCGCAGACGGCGCACGCGAAGCCGGTCTGGAATTCTGAGAGGAGAGAGATCATGGCAAGAGACAACAGACCCCAGAGACGGCAGGAAGAAAACGACGGGCTCATCAAGAAGCTCATCGAGATCAACCGCGTAAGCAAGACGGTCAAGGGCGGTAAGAACATGCGCTTTGCGGCGCTCGTCGTCGTCGGCGACGGCGCGGGCAAGGTCGGATACGGCTCGGGCAAGAGCAAGGAAGTCCCCGAGGCGATCGAGAAGGCGACGCAGGCGGCGAAGAAGAACATGATCTCCGTCGCGGTCGTCGACACGACCATCCCGCACGAGGTGCTCGGAAAGTTCGGCAGGGGAGCGGTGCTCATGCTTCCCGCCGCACAAGGTACCGGCGTCATCGCGGGCGGCCCCGTCCGTGCGGTCATGGAGGCCGCGGGCATCAAGAATATCAGAACCAAGTCTCACGGTACGCAGAACCCCGGGAATTGCATCAAGGCAACGATCGCAGGGCTCGCGCAGCTCAAGACGGCGGAGGAGATCGCGGCGCTCCGCGGCAAGTCCGTCGAAGAGATCGTGGACTGAGGAGGGAACGGAATGGTAAAAGTTACGCTTGTGAAGAGCACGATCGGCGAAGTCAAATCCGTCAAGGAGACGGTCGCCGCCCTCGGGCTCAAGAAGATCCGCTCCTTCAAGACCTTTGAAGACAGTCCCGCACTCCGCGGACAGATCAAGAAGGTCGCGCACCTTGTAAAGGTCGAGGAGGAATGACCATGAGGATCGATACGATTTCTCCCGCAGCGGGAGCAAGAACATCGGTAAAACGTTTGGGACGGGGCATCGGTTCGGGCCTCGGCAAGACCAGCGGTAAGGGCCACAAGGGCCAGTGGGCGCGTTCGGGCGGCGGGGTAAGACCCGGGTTCGAAGGCGGCCAGATGCCCCTTGCCCGCCGTCTCCCCAAGCGCGGGTTCCACAACAAGTGGGGCAAGGACTATGTGATCGTCAATCTCTCCGCACTCTGCGAACTTCCCGAAGGGACGGTCGTCGACTACGGATATGTCCTTTCCAACCATCTTGCGAAGGAAGTCAAAGGCAACGTCGGGCTGAAGGTACTCGGAAACGGCGAACTCAAAGTGGCGCTCACCGTGAAGGCGGCGAAGTTCTCCGAAGCGGCGAAGGCCGCGATCGAAGCTGCGGGCGGAACGGCGACCGTCGAATAACGTCCGAAGTTTCGTCCAAGGCGCATGAAAGGAGTGAAAAATGATTGAAACACTGAAAAACGCCTTTCGCAACAAGGAGATCCGTAAGAAACTGCTCTTTACGCTGCTCATCCTTTTCATCTTCCGGATCGGTTGCTATATCCCCGTCCCCGGACTTTTGAGGAGCGAGTTCCAGAACGCGGTAAGCGGCAATGATTTCCTCACGCTGATGAGCGGGATCACGGGCAGCGCGCTTGCGAACGGCACCCTCTTTGCCCTCGGCATCGGACCGTATATCAACGCGTCCATTATCATCCAGCTGCTCACGGTGGGCATTCCCTACCTTGAAAGGCTGTCCAAACAGGGCGAGGAAGGGCGGAAAAAGATCACGAACTATACGCGCATCCTCACCATCATTCTTGCGATCATCCAGTCGGTCGGCATCATCGTCAACTTCGCCAACAGCGGCGACGCGATCCAGAGCGACCTCTTCTTCAATCAGGTCTGGCTCGCGGGGATCTATATGACGATCGTCTATACGGCGGGCTCCTGCCTCGTCATGTGGCTCGGAGAACGCATCACCGATTACGGCATCGGCAACGGGATCTCGATGATCATCTTCATCGGTATCCTTTCGACGGCGGGCATTTCGATCGTCGAAGAGTTCAAGCTCGTGTTCGGCGGCGACGTCGAGCATCTGCTCAACATCGGGCTCTTCCTCGTGCTTGCGGTCGTGATCTTCTTCCTCATCGTCTATGTCGACCTTGCGGAACGCAAGATCCCCGTCCAGTACGCGAAGCAGGTCCGCGGGACCAAGATGTACGGCGGCCAGAGCTCCGTCATTCCCATGAAGATCACGGGAAGCGGCGTCATGCCCCTCATCTTCGCCTTCGCGATCATCTCCTTCCCGTCCATGATCGTCAGCTTGTTCGTGCCCGAGGATAATCCCGCTCACACCAACCTTGCGAACTGGTTCTCCGGTTCCTCGCCGTACTGGTACGGGCAGGTCATCTATTCGGTCGCGCTGTGCCTCCTCATTTTCATCTTTGCGTTCTTCTACGCACAGATCGAGTTCAACCCCGAGGACGTTGCGAAGAACATCCAGCAGAACGGCGGCTTCATTCAGGGCATCCGCCCCGGCAAGCCCACCGCAATGTATCTGAGCAAGATCAACAAGCGCATCACGCTCTTCGGTGCGATCTTCCTCACGCTCGTCGCATTCATTCCTTCCGTGGCGTTCAGCTGGGCGGGGCAGAACCTCGTCAACGTGTTCTCCACGACGGGGATCCTCATCGTCGTCTCTGTGGCGCTCGAGTTCGATAAGCAGCTCCAGTCGCAGATCATGATGAAGAACTACAAGGGCTTCCTCAAATAAGTTCGATTCGGGCTACGTCGGGGGAGCATGCTCCCCGCAAACAAAATAGGAGTCAATATGAATCTGATTCTTCTCGGCGCACCCGGCGCCGGAAAAGGCACGCAGGCGACCAAGATCTCCGACCGCTACGGGCTCGTGCATATCTCCACGGGGGATATCTTCCGCGCCAACATCAAGAACGGGACGAAGATCGGGCTTCTCGCGAAGTCGTACACCGACAAGGGCGAACTTGTGCCAGACGATGTGACGGTGGCGATCGTGAAGGACCGTCTCACGTGGGACGACTGCAAGAACGGTTTCCTTCTCGACGGGTTCCCCCGCAACCTCTATCAGGCGGCGGAGCTCGACAAGTTCGCGAAGATCGACGGCGTCGTCAACATCAACATCGACCATAAGCTCCTCATGGACCGCCTGTGCGGCAGACGGGTCTGCAGGGAGTGCGGGGAGAGCTATCACGTCTCCACCCTCAACGGGGCGACGACGTGCGCCCGCTGCGGCGGAGAGCTCTACCAGCGCAAGGACGACAATCCCGAAACGGTCGGGGCGCGCCTTGCCGTCTACAACGAACAGACGGCGCCGCTCATCGACTACTATGCAAAGAAGGGCGTGATCCTCAACGTGACCGGCACCGAAGCGCCTGCGGAAGTGCTGTTCGAGGAAGTCAAGAAAGCGCTCGACAAGCTCGCCCGCTGACATGATCTTCGTCAAGAGTGAGGAAGAGATCGCGCTCATGCGCGAGCCCGCAAGGATCGTCCGCGACTGCCTTTCGTTCGTCGGGACGCACATCCGCGCGGGAATGACCACGAAGGAAGTGGACGCGCTCGTCTATGATTTCATCAAGGCGAGCGGCGCCGAACCCTCCTGCCTCGGCTATTGCGGCTATCCCGCGTCTGCATGCGTCTCGGTCAACGAGGTCGTCGTGCACGGGATCCCGGACGAGAGGGCACTCGAGGAGGGCGACATCGTCAGCGTAGACCTCTGCGCCTACAAGAACGGATTTCACGGCGACGGCGCCCGCACTTTCTGCATCGGCGACGTCGGCCCCGAGAAGGAGAAACTCGTCCGCGTGACGGAGGAATGCTTCTTCAAGGGCATCGAAGGACTTCGGGCGGGCGTACCGCTCTACGATATCGGCGCACGCGTGCAGGCGCACGCGGAGGCAAACGGATTTTCGGTGATCCGCGCCTACACGGGGCACGGCATCGGAAGGGAAATGCACGAGGACCCCTCCGTTCCCAATTTCGGGCGGAAGGGGACGGGCGTGCGTCTCCCCGCGAACGCAGTCATCTGCGTCGAACCGATGATCGCCGCGGGAACGTGGCGGGTCAAGGTCCTCTCCGACGGCTGGACGGCCGTCACGCAGGACCGACGCCCGGCGGCACACTACGAAAATACGCTCGTGATCCGCGAGAGCGGCGTGGAAATTCTCACCCTCTGAGGGTGCAACGGAGGAACTATGTCGAAGGACGACGTCATCGAAACAGAGGGCAGAGTGATCGAAGCGCTTCCGAACGCGACCTTCAAGGTCAAACTTACGAACGGACACATCATCACCGCATATATCTCGGGCAAGCTGAGAATGAACTATATCCGCATCATCGAAGGCGATGCGGTGAAGCTCGAAATGAGCCCGTACGATCTCACGAAGGGCAGGATCACGTGGAGATCGAAGAACTGAAGCCGTATACGCGGCGCGAAAACAGACAAGAGGTATTTTTATGAAAGTCAGACCTTCCGTAAAACCCATGTGCGACAAATGCAAGGTCATCAAGAGAAACGGAAAAGTGATGGTCATTTGCGCAAAAAACAAGAGCCATAAGCAAAGACAGGGCTGAAAACAGTTGACACTCGGATATCGGCGTGCTATAATATTTCCCGCGGCTTTTTGAGAAAGCCGCCGAATGTACGTATTTAAGCTGAATTTCCGCATGAAAAAGAGGTGCGGAGAATCGGCTTACTATGCGTTTCAGGCGCCGAACAGAATATGACCGCCCGAGGCGGAACGCATTTTCCACTGCGTCCCCGAGGGAGCGGAGACGATAGAAAAATTTTACCGAATTCACGGAGGTTACTAATTCCATGGCACGTATTGCCGGCGTAGATTTACCGAGAGAGAAGCGGGTCGAGATCGGGCTCACTTATATCTACGGGATCGGTCTCGCGACATCCAAGAAGATCCTCGAGGCGACGGGCATCGACCCGAACACCCGCGTGAAGGACCTCAACGAGACCGACGTATCCAAGCTCAGAGAATACATCGACCACCACTACACGGTGGAGGGCGAACTTCGAGGGCAAGTCAGTCTCAACATCAAGCGTCTGATGGAGATCGGATGCTATCGCGGCGTCCGCCACAGAAAGGGGCTCCCCGTCCGCGGGCAGAGCACCAAGCGCAACGCGAGAACCCGCAAGGGTCCCCGCCGCACCGTCGCGAACAAGAAGAAGTAAGGAGAGGACGACATGGCTGATAAGAGAAAGACGGCTGTCTCGCGCAAGCGCAGAGAGCTCAAAAAGGTCGATAAAGGACAGGTCCACATCCAGTCCACGTTCAACAATACTCTCGTCACGATCACCGATATGAGCGGCAACGCCATTTCGTGGTCGAGTGCAGGCTCCCTCGGGTTCAAGGGCTCGAGAAAGGGCACCCCGTTTGCAGCGCAGATGGCTGCGGAGACGGCGGCAAAAGCCGCGAAAGAGCACGGGCTCCGTTCGGCGGAAGTGTACGTCAAGGGCCCCGGCGCGGGCAGAGAGTCCGCGATCCGCGCGCTTGCCAACTGCGAGATCGAGGTCACGCTCATTTCCGACGTCTCCCCGATCGCCCACAACGGGTGCCGTCCGCCTAAGCGCAGAAGAGTCTGAAGGAGGGAAAGAACATGGCAGTTTACAGAGAAGCGAAATGCAAACTTTGCAGACGTGAGGGCGAAAAGCTCTTCCTCAAAGGGGACAAGTGCTACATGGAGAAGTGCCCCTTCAACAAGCGGCCGCTTCCCCCCGGGCAGCACGGCGCAGGCAGGAAGAAGGTGTCCGAGTACGGGCAGCAGCTCCGCGAGAAGCAGAAAACCAAGCGCATCTACGGCGTGCAGGAAGGGCAGTTCCGCCACTACTACGAGATCGCAGAGCGCATGAAGGGGGTCACGGGCGAGAACATGCTCTCTCTTCTCGAGCGCAGGCTCGACAACGTGGCGTTCCGCATGGGGCTCGGCGTCTCCCGTACGCAGGCGCGCCAGATCGTCAACCACGCTCACCTCACGGTGAACGGCAGAACGGTCACCGTTCCCTCCTACATCGTCAAAGCGGGCGACGTGATCGCCGTCAAGGAGACGAGAAAGAACAACAAGTATTTCGAGCAGATCAAGACGATGAAGGTCTCCAACCTTCCCAAGTGGCTCGAATTCGATCCCGAGAAACTCGAAGGGAGAGTTTTGGCGCTTCCGACCCGCGAGGACGTCGACAGTCAGATCGCCGAGCATATGATCGTCGAATTGTACTCCAAGTAACAAAAATAAATAAGGAGGTAGCTTTATGATCGAAATGGATATGCCCAAGATCGAGGTTACGGAGAACGAGGACAAGAGCTATGCGCGCATTGTCGTCGAACCGCTCGAAAAGGGATTCGGTCTTACGATAGGCAACTGTCTCAGAAGAATTCTGTTGTCGGCGCTCCCCGGAGCCGCCGCGCAGGGGATCCGATTCATGGACGGGAGCGTGAAGCACGAGTTCTCCGCCATCCCGGGAGTCAAGGAAGACGTTACCGAAATCATTCTCAACCTCAAACTGCTCGCCATCAAGACGAGGATCACGGATAAGGAGTACAAAAAGACCCTGCGCCTCACCAAGAGCGGCCCGTGCGTCATCACGGCGGCGGACATCTCTCAGGATGCGGAGGTCGAGATCATCAATTCCGACCAGTACATCTGCACGGTCGACGAGGGCGGCAAGATCGATATGGAGATCACGATCGGCCGCGGCAGGGGCTATCACCCCGCCAAGGACAACAAGCAGCCCCAGATCGATTATATCCCCATCGATTCCATCTACACGCCCGTCAAGAAGGTCAATTACAACGTCGAACCTGCCCGCGTCGGCCAGAACATCGACTACGACCGCCTCACCATCGAGGTCTGGACGGACGGGACGTTCTCGGGGAAGGAGATCGTCTCCCTCGCCGCGAAGATCATGCAGGATCACATCGGACTGTTCGTCAACCTTTCGGATACCATTCGCGACCTCGATATCCTCGTCAAGACGGACGACGACAAACAGCAGCAGATCCTCTCGATGAAGATCGAGGACATGGACTTCTCCGTCCGTTCCTACAACTGCTTGAAGAGAGCCAACATTCACACCGTGGAAGACCTGATCCGCAGGACGGAAGAGGACATGCTGAAGGTGAGGAACCTCGGCAAAAAGTCGCTCGACGAAGTTATTCAGAAGCTCGAAGCGTACGGTCTTTCGCTCGAAAAAAAGGAGGATTAAAAAATCATGCCGGGTAAATTGGGCAGAACAACGGAAGAGAGACTTGCGATCCTTAGAAATCAGGCGTCTCAGCTTCTGTGGTACGGAAAGATCGAGACGACGGCGGCACGCGCCAAGGAGCTGCAGTCGTACGTCGAGAAACTCATCACCAAGGCGGTCAACACCTACGACGACGTCGTCGAGATCGAGGTCATCGCCAAGGACAAGAAGGGCAAGGAGATCAAGACGACCGCCTACAAGGACGGCCCGAAGAAGCTCGCCGCACGCCGCCAGATCATGGCAAAGACGTACGACCTTCAGGAGGTCAAGCCCTTCGCGGAGAAGAAGAGCGACTTCAAAAAGCGCACGGGCAAGGTGCAGCATCCCCTCATGGAGAAGCTGTTCAACGAGATCGCGCCCAAGTACGCACAGCGCAAGGAAGAGGTCGGTCAGGGCGGCGGATACACGAGGATCTATCTCCTCGGGCGCCGTCGCGGCGATGGGGCGGAAGAGGCCATCATCGAGCTTGTCTGAAACAATTACGGAAAACACGGCGGAGTACGCCGTGTTTTTTGCCGCCCTTCGGCGGCATTTTCTTTTTCGGAGAGAGCTCTTCTTCAAGGGGTGCGGAGAAGAACATATGCGCGCGGCGGCATCTTCGCCGTTTTTCATATGCGCGAAAAAGGGGACAGGTGCAAGGCGGGTCATTTTTTTGCGCCGACACATGCGCCGCGGGGCATTTTTTCGGCCGTTTTTGCGCGATTTTTGCCCGTTTTTCCCCAAAAAACGACTTTTCGCATGCACGCGGGAGGGGAAAAGACGGCGGAGGGGGTGCGCAAATTCTTTGTGCAAATTATACAATTCAAGGCGAGAAGTTCGTGCGTTTTTTCTCTTGCAATTTTTTTCGAAATCGTGTACAATAGATATAACAAATAAAACCATCGATCTTCGTATCGATACAGGGAGGAAAATATTATGTCCGGTCTATTGCTGAAAGACATCAACAAGATCTATCCCGGTGGCAACCAAGCGGTGTTCCACTTCTCGCTCGAGATCAGGGATAAGGAATTCATGGTCTTTGTCGGCCCTTCCGGCTGCGGCAAGTCCACGACGCTCCGCATGATCGCAGGCCTTGAGGAGATCTCCTCGGGCGAACTCTACATCGACGGCAAACTCGTCAACGACGTCGTCCCGAAGGACAGAGACATCGCGATGGTCTTCCAGAACTACGCGCTCTATCCTCACATGTCGGTGTACGACAACATGGCGTTCGGTCTCAAACTCCGCAAAGTTCCGAAGGAAGAGATCGACAAGAAGGTGCAGGAGGCCGCTGTCATCCTCGGCATTACCGACTATCTGTCCCGTAAGCCGAAGGCGCTCTCCGGCGGTCAGCGCCAACGTGTCGCGCTCGGCCGTACGATCGTCCGCGAACCCAAGGTCTTCCTTCTCGACGAGCCTCTGTCCAACCTCGACGCGAAGCTCCGCGCTCAGATGAGAACGGAGATCTCCAAGCTCCACGCCCGCCTCGGGACGACGTTCATCTACGTCACCCACGACCAGATCGAGGCCATGACGATGGGCACCCGTATCGTCGTCATGAAAGACGGCTTCATGCAGCAGGTGGATACGCCTCAGAACCTCTACGACTATCCCATCAACCTGTTCGTCGCGGGCTTCATCGGCACCCCTCAGATGAACTTCTTCAAGAATGCGCACATCACGCAGGAAGGCGGCAAGGTGTACGTCAACTTCGTCGGCGGGAACAAGATCCTTCTTCCCGAGACCGTCGTCAAGAAGATCAAGAACCTCGAGGACTATGCGAATACCGACCGTGAAGTCACCCTCGGCGTCCGTCCCGAGGACATCCACGAGGACGAGCGCTTCATCGCGACCTCTCCCGAGACCGTCGTCAAGGCGAAGATCGACGTCATCGAAAAGCTCGGCGCCGAAATGCAGATCTACTGCGACCTCGACTACATGAGCGAAAAGACGACGATCGTCGACGCAGCGGCACAGATGGTCGCGAAGATCTCCTCCCGTGCTTCCGTGAAGCTCGACGAGATCGTCGACCTCGCATTCGACGCACGTCACATCCACCTCTTCGACGGCTACACCGAAGCGACGATGCTCGAGCGCGATGAGCACTACGACGTCATTCCCGAAAACAAAGAGGGCTCCGAGTTCGTACCTCCTACCCCTCAGCAGATGAAGGAAATGATCGACGCCGCCCGTGTCGAGACCAAGGAAATGAAGAAGCAGAAGAAACTCGAGGAGAAGATGCGTGCACGCCGCGAAGCCGCGGAGGCCGCAGAAGCCGCTTCCGAGGAAACCGACGCGAACGAAGTCGTCGAGGAGAACGAAGAAGTTTCCGTCGACGAAACGCAGGACGAACAGTAACTTCCGAATCACGAAAGAGCGTTTACCAAAGCGGTAAACGCTCTTATTTTCGTCGGCAATGCGTCCGCCGACCGCAAAAACGGTTGACAAACGCCCGAAAAAACGTAATATAATAGAGGAAAAACAAAACGGGAGGAAAAGAAATGGGGGAAGTCATTCTCGACGCGCTCAAAGATACGCTCATTCTCTTTCCCTTCCTCTTTGTCCTCTACCTCCTCATCGAGCTCATGGAGCACAAGACGGGGGTGGGGAAGCCCCGCCGCGCCCTCTCGGGGAAGGCGGCGCCCCTCCTCGGAACGGGGCTCGGGCTCGTTCCCATGTGCGGATTTTCGGTGATGGCCGCCAAGCTCTACGAGCATCGGCATGTGACCCTCGGCACTCTCGTTGCCGTCTTTACGGCGACGAACGACGAGGCGCTCCTCGTCCTCCTTCTCTCGGCGGGGACGGCGGGCGGCGTTCATGCGCTCTTGGGGGCGGCGGCGCTCGTCGGCTGTAAATTCGTCCTCGGCGTTTTCGCGGGGTACTTTCTCGACCTCTTCTTCGCCAAGGAGACCGTCCCGCTCCCCGAACATCACGAACACGATCATGAACACGAACATGAACATGAACATGATCACGAGCACGATCATGAGCACGATCATGAACATGAACACGGAGCAGAGGGCGACGGGAGCGGCGAATGCGGCTGTGCGGAGCTCTCTCCGTGCGAACACAAGCACGAAAACAAGCTCTCCCTCTATCTGTGGTCTCCGCTCCTACACGCCCTGCAGGTGGCGGCGTTCGTCCTTCTCGTCAACTTCGCCTTCGGGACGCTCTTCTATCTCCTCGGGGAGGAGAAGGTCGTCGGATTTTTGCAGGGGACGGGGTACTGGTATCAGCCCCTCGTCTGCGCCTTCCTCGGCGCCGTCCCCAACTGCGCCGCTTCCGTCGTTTTGGCGGAGGTGTATGCGATCGGCGGGATCGGCTTCGGCGGGCTTCTCGGCGGCCTTGTCGTCAACGCGGGGCTCGGATATCTCATTCTGTTCCGGAAAAACACTTGGAAGAGGGGACTTGCGATCTTTGCGGGCATGCTTCTTTTCGGCATCGCCGTCGGGTATTGCGCGAATGCGGTGCAGCTTGCCCTTGTCCTCTGATTGACAAATGCACGCAAATGTGCTACACTATACGTGTCCTTCGGGCACGCAACAAATTGCATAGAGGTGAATATGCGGCGTGCCGACTATTCCGTACTCGAGAAAAAACCCAACGGGGAGAGAGACGGAAGAGGCGCGCCGCGTTTTTGTAAGGCGGAAGAGGAGATCTCCCGCTTCTCGAAGAGGGTCGCGGGGAAGATCGTTCTCATAACGGACGGGGCGGCGGCGGGCGTACTTGCCTCCTCGTATTCGGCGCCCCGCATTCTCTCCGTCGTGCTCGACGGGGAGGACGCCCTCCCGCTCTTTGCCCTCCCCGACGGCATCGGCGGCGTCATCGGAACGGGCGGCGCCCGCACCCTCGCGGCGGCGCGATTCTTTGCCAAAGTGTTCGGTGTTCCCTGCCTCCTCGTCCCGCTCTCGGCGGCTCTCGACGGCGTGTTCGGGGAATGGGGCGAAGTCCTCTTAGACGGCGTAAAACGCCGTCTGCCGCTTGCAGAGGCCGAGACGGTCTACGACCCGACGCGGCTCAAACCGTCGCTTGCAGAGGGCTATGCGCGCCTTCTTTTGTGCCGTCTCGCCCTCTTCGAGCGCCGCATGCTCGCACGGTTCGGAGAAGGGGAGTTTACCCCCCTCTGCGAACGCGCCTATGCGCTCACAGAGCCCGTGCCGAGGGAAGAGGAAGGGATCCTTTCCGCCAACGAAGCGCTTCGCCGTCTCGAGGCGGAGGGCCTTCCCGTCGGGGAGGGGCGGACGCTCTCCCATACCCTCTCGGGAGACTTGCCCGATTTTGCCGCCTACCGCCTTTTGTCGGGGCTCTACGGGTGCTTCTTCCGCGTGGGGACGCCGCGCCGCTACTTCGTTCCCGACTACAGGGCCCGTGCCGCACAGGCGGGCGTTCCCTATTCCTCCGTCTCCGTGCCCACCCTCCGCCGCTATGCCCACCGCGCGTTTGCGCTCGAGGCGATGCGCGCGGCGGCGTGTGCCGAATGGAAGGCGCTCACCGCGGACGGGATGGGGCATTTCCGCACCCTCCGCGCCCTCGGCGGCTATCCCGACGGGGAAATTTCCCCCGCGCAAATGAAAAATCTGCCCGAACTGTGCCCCGGCGGCCTCTCCGCCGTCATCCGCGACTTCGGGCTCATGGAGCTGTAAATGACCAAAGAAACGCTGCTTGCCTCCGTCCGTCTCTTCCTTCTCGACCTCGACGGGACCGTCTACCTCGACGACCGACCGATCGGGGAGATGAAGCGCACCCTTCGAAAACTTCGGGCGATGGGAAAAAAGCTCGTGTACCTCACGAACAACTCCTCCCGCACCGAGCGCGAATATCGGCGCAAGCTCGAGCGGATCGGCCTTCTCGAGGAGGGGGACGGCGTCTATACCTCGGCGATGGCGACGGTCGCCTACCTCAAGGAGCACCGTAAGGGGGCGCGCGTCTTTCTCGTCGGGACGGACGCCTTGAAGGAGGAATTTTCGGAGGCGGGGATCCTTCTCGACGAGGAGGACCCGGACCTTTGCGTCCTTGCCTACGACGTGGAGCTCACCTTCGGGAAGATCAGAAAGCTCGACGCCTTTTTGCGCAGCGGAAAGCCCTTTTTCGCCACCCATCCCGACAATGTGTGCCCGACGGGGGACGGTTCTATGCCGGACGTCGGATCCTTCCTCGCGATGTTCGAGCGCTCCTCGGGGCGGACGCCCGACCTTGTTGTCGGCAAGCCCTTCCGCCACATGGGGGACGCCCTTTCCCGCGCGACGGGCATTCCCAAGGGGGAGATGTGCATGGTGGGCGACCGCATGCACACCGACATCCGCTTCGCCAACGCCAACGGGATGAAGAGCATCCTCGTTCTTTCGGGAGAGACGACGGAGGAGACGATGAAGAACTTCCCCGACCGCCCCGACCTCGTCCTTCCCACCCTCAACGATCTTCTTTGACGCATTCCGTTTGAACGGGACGCGCACACGGTATATATTAAGAGAAAGACCGCGCCTTTTGGCGCGGCGGAGGTGAACATGCAGGAACTTACCTTTCTCTCCGAAGAGCCGCTCACGTTCGGGCTCTCGGGGGAGATCGATTCGCAGAATGCGGACGAGTTTTACACCGAAGTCATCGGGCGGTACGCCGCGCACCCGACGGACGTCGTTTTCGACTGCGCGAAGCTCGAGTTCATCGATTCGACGACGCTCGGGACCTTCGTCAAGATCTTGAAGCACGCCCGTTCGGACGGGCACGCACTCAAACTTCGCCGCCTGCAGCCGAGGCTTAAGAAGCTCTTCGTCATCTGCGCACTCGATACGATCATGGAGATAGAGGGATGAAAGAGCTGATGGAACTCACCGTCTCCCTCGGGAGCGAGCTCATGACGACGGTCCGCCTCGCAACGGGCGGGATCTGTTCGGCGGCGGGGCTCGACCTCGAGCGGAGCGAGGACTGTAAGGTTTGCGTTACGGAAAGTCTCCTTCTCCTTCTCCATGCGGGCTATCGCCGCGCACGGGTGAAATTTTCGTCGGAGGAGGGGCTTCGTGTCGCGCTCTCGGGCGAAGGCGAAGCGGGGGAGGAACACCCCGTCCCCGAGGACGAGATCTCCGCTGCCCTCATCGGGGCGCTTGCGGAGGAGGCGGATACCCGCCGCGACGGCGGACGCGTCCAAGGCGTCTCCTTCAAATTCGGACTCTGATGGAAGAGCGGGAACTCTTTGCAAAATACAGGGAAACGGGCGACGTTGCCCTCCGCAACGAGATCGCCATGAAGTACCTCTATATCGCCTCGGTCATCGCGAAGAAATTCGTCGGGCGCGGGGTGGAATACGACGACCTCTATCAGGTCGCCTCTTTGGCGCTGCTCAAGGGGATCGACCGCTTCGACGAGAGCAAGGGGCTGAAGTTCTCCACCTTCATCACGCCCACCATCACGGGAGAGATCAAGAACTACTTCCGCGACCGTTCCCGCATCGTGCATCTGCCGCGCAAGGTCGCCGAACTCCGCATCGCCGTCCGCAAGGAGACGGAGGAATTCCTTGCCGCGACGGGGCGGAAACCGACCGCCAAGGAGCTTTCGGAGCGCCTCGGCGTCCCCGAAGAAGAGATCGTGAAGAACGCGGAGGCGGGGGGCGTCGTCTCCCTCGACCGCCGCGCGGAGGGTGAGGAAGGGCTGAGCCTCTACGAAGTTTTGCCCGACACGGACGACGCCTTCGAGCGCATCGAGAACCGCGACGCCGTCGAGAGCGCCCTCTCCGACCTCTCGGAGGCCGAACGCACTCTCGTCGCTCTCCGCTACGGGAAGGCTCTCTCGCAGGTCGAGACGGCGAAGCGCATGGGCGTGTCGCAGATGTACGTCTCGCGCATGGAGCGCAAGGTGCTCGACAAACTTCGGGAAACGCTCAAAAGGGGGATGGCGGAATGATCGTCGTACGCGATTTCGATGCCCTCCGCCGTGCCCTCGACGGGATGACAAAAGCGCTTTCGGAGCCCGCGGACCGTCTCTTCGACAGCCGCCTCGTCGCACGGGAGCTCCTCACGAACGCCCTTCGTTACGGCGGGGGAGAGGCGTATTTCTCCTTCGAACGGGTGGAGGGGGGCGTCCGCATTTCGGTGCGGAGCGCCAACGACTTTCGGCCGCCCGAGAAGGTCCTGCCCGCCTCGGCGGAGGCGGAGGGCGGACGGGGGCTCTACCTCGTCGACGCGCTCTCCTCGGCCCGAAGATACAGCGAAGAAGAGGGGATCGTCGTCATCGTCCCCATCGGATAAGAAAAGCTCCCGTTCCGCGGAACGGGAGCTTTTCGTTTAGTTTCGGTTGACGTAGGCGTAGAGCTTTCCGAGGAGCTCCTCCGAGATGTGGGCGCGGAACCTGCCGAGGTAGATGAACGCCTTGCGGAAGAATTCCCGATTCTCCCCGCCGATCTGATAGGGCGGGAGCCCGAAGGAGCCGTGACGGCAGGCGACGAAGAGTTCGCAGAACTCGTTGCGCTCGGACGGGGTGAGGGTGGAGAGGAAGAAGTCGTACGCGTATTGCACATCGTAGTAAGGGTTGGGCGCGACGGCGGGCGGAAGCTCGGAGGAGGCCGTGCTCCTCGGCGTCGCATTCGACTGCGTCGCCGCCGTCTCTCCCTTCGCAAGCGCCTGCATGAGCCGTTCGAAGTCGCTCACGGGCGCTTCCTCACGCCTGTATGCGGGCATGGGTGCGGGCTCCGCCGCCGGAGCGGGGGCGGGAGCGGGTTCGACGCGGGGCGCGGGCTGCACGACGGGGGCGGGCTGTACCACGGGCATGGGCTGCATGGTCTGGGGTACGGACATGGGTTGGGCGTACGCCACGGGCATGGTGGGCACCGCGGTCATGGTAGGCATGGGATAGAACATCATGGGCGGCGCGACCGTCTGCATGGCGGGCTGTGCGGCCGCCGCGGGGCGGGGCGTCGGCTTCTTGACGGGTGCGGGCGGCGCGGGCAGGGGCTGGGGCGGCACCGCAAGAGCGGGCTTTCCGTACTTCCCCGCACGGGTGCGCGCAGAGGACTTCTTCCGCTTCTTCTTGTCGACGCTCTTCACGAGGATGGCGGCAAAGAGGAGGGCGGGAGGAAGAAGGATGAAGAGCACGGTCGCGACGGTGCTTGCCGTGAAGAACCCGCCGCGGTTTTCGGATGCGGCGACGGGGTAGGCAATGACGACGAACAGCATGCACAGCGTAAGGAGGACGCTCCTGAGGACGTCGACGGTGTAACCGCCCTCCGCGGGGAGGCGGACCGTCGCAAGGAGCAAGTTCAAAAAGAGGGCCCCGATGAAGAGGATGAGGGCGATCTTGGACGCGTCGAGGGAGACGGGAGCGTCGAAGCGGGTAAGGGCATACCCGTCGCGGAGGGTCCACGAACCGGGATAGGAGAAGGCGCCGACGACGCAGAGGGTGAGGAGGAAGAGGACGAGGTTGGCAAAAGTGTTGCCCCTTGCCCGTCCCGCCGCACCGATGAGGTAGAAGAGGAAGAGCGCCCCCGCCGTGAGGCAGAGGGGAAGATCGAAGAGAGCGCGGGAGAATCCGCTTGTCGCCGCCCCGAAGAAGAAGGCGCTGAGGGCAAGCCATCCGTACGAGACCGCCGTGAGCGCACCCGATACCATGGCGCAGCGGCGGGGCTTCTTCTTCACGAAGCAGACGATCATGAGGACGACCGCCGCCAAAGAGGAGAGCGCGGCGAGGATGAGCTGCCCTCCCTCAAGAAGGGAGACGGCGACGGCGCGCAGTCCGCCCGAGAAGAGGGTCCCGCGGAAGAGGGCGCGAAACGCTACGATCACATAGCCGAAGAGGGTGCCCGAAAGGAAGGAGGGAGCCCCTTCCGCTTCCGTAAGCCTCGGAAAAATTTTTTGCGAATGCCCGAAGAGCGGCGAAACTTTTCCGATCGCTCCGAGGAAGAGCCCGAGGACGGAGAAGAGGGCGAACATCACCGCAAGGAAGCGGTAGAGCCCTACCATGTCCGAGGTCTGACGTTTATCTAAGCGTTTGGTTGTCGAATCAGCCATAATTTCCTCCGCGGTTTCCGCATACGGGAACCCATCGAATCGCCCTCATTATACCACGTCCGCGCATGAGTGTCAACTAAAATGGGGATACTATCGCGCGGGAAGAAAAAGGCGGCACCCATGTCCAGTATCCCCCTTTCGCAAAAAAATACGCGAAAATTTCCGTCCCTTAATGGAGGGGAAAGACTTGCTATTTACTTGCGGACATGGTATAATCGTTTTACACACGCAAGGCGCGCATGCGCAATGGAAGGGGGACGCCATGGAGATCACCGACGAACTTACCGCAGTCGTTGAGGAGATGAGAAAGAAAACGGGAACGAAGGTCCTGTTCGAGGAGCCGTCTTATCCCGCGACGAAGTTCACGCTGCACTTCGGCAACAAGGATTACGCGGCATGGATCCGCGGGAAGGGGGAGGAATCCCGCCTTCGGGCACGGCTTGTTCAGTACCTCGTCGGAAAGACGGCGGCGGAACCCGTGATCGACCGTATGGCCGAGCTTCGCCGCATCGTCTATGGGGAGGGCGGCGCATGGGGCGCGATCCGCTTTCTGACGAACTTCGCCATTCCCGACGGCAAATGCTTCTGTCTCGTCATCGTGCCCGAGCGGCTCTTCGACGAGGCGTTCACCCACGTCGAGCGTTGCCTCACCGAGGCAAGAGGGGACGCCGTCTTTGTGACCGACGACGGGCGCATCGCCGTTGTCCGTTTTTCGGACGACGACCAGTCCGCCTACGATTTCGGCAGCTTCATCGCTCAGTCCCTCTATGAGGAGGCGGGGGTGCGGGCAAGGATCGGCGTCGGGTGCGAGATGCGCTCCTTTACCGAGATCGCGACCTCCTTCATGCAGGCGGCGACGGCCTTCCGCATGACCGAGATCCTCCGCGAAAAGGGGGCGGTGCACTCCTACCGCGAATACCTCCTCGTGCGCGTGCTCGAGGATATCCCGCGGTCCCGCCTCGTCGACTACATGGATCAGTTCCGCATCGCGGGCGCGGCGGACGTATTCGAGGACGCCGAAATGACGTCGACGGCGGAGGCCTTCCTCGAGAACAGCCTCAACATCTCCGAGACGAGCCGCACCCTCTTCATGCACCGCAACACCCTCACCTACCGTCTCGACAAGATCGAACGCACGACGGGGCTGAACATCCGAAAATTCTCCGATGCGGTCACCTTCCGCATCCTCACTGTCTTATATAAACTCATTCAGACATAGGAGGGACTATGGACGAAAGCAAGGAGGAAAAAAGAGAGGAGGGCGGCCGCCCCGCAGAGGGCGCCGCAAGGAAACGGCGCATTGCGACCGCGCTCACGGCGATCGCGCTTGCGCTGCTCTTTTTTGCCGTCGGTTGGTTTGCGCATTGGCTCTCTCTGGGCGGGAAGGGGCGGTCGCTCCTCTGGGCGATCCGAACGGCCGAGCGGGAGTACTACCGCGAGGTGGACGAGGAGAAACTCTACGACGACCTCTTCGACGTCCTCTCCCTCGATCCCTATTCCGAATACTACACCCGCGCGGAGTACAAGGCCGTCCTCGGCTCCAACGAGGGGAAGGGAGCGGACACGGGGATCAGCGTCCTCGGGGATCCCCTTCGGGTGATGCGCGTTGTCGGCGGATCCCCTGCCGAGCGGGCGGGGCTTTCGGACGGCATGTACATCCTCCGCATGGGGGCGGAGGAAACTTCGCTTGCGGCGGGGGACCTTGCGGCGCTTCAGGCGCTTGTTGCGGCGCATCCCGAAAAGTTCTTCCTCGAATGCGCGACGACGAAGGAGGGGACGGACGCGAAGGTCTACGCCCTCTCGAGCGGGGACTACCGCGTCTCCTACTGTGAATATCGCGACGCGGAGGGCTCCTTCCGCGCCGACCCCGCCGAGGAGCTTTCCCTCCGCGGGACGGATCGGCCGCTTGCCCTCCCCGAACATTGCGCCTACATCCGCATCGACCGCTTCTACGGCACCGCGGCGGAGGAGTTCGAGCGCCTCCTCTCCCTCATGAAGGAGAGGGGAAAGAGCGACCTTGTCATCGACCTCCGTCTCAACGGCGGCGGGTACCTCTCCGTCTTTCAGGACATCGCGGCCAACCTTCTCCGGAATGCGGACGAGGCCCGCCCCGTCGTCGCCTATGCGCGCAGCCGAAGCGGCAAAGAGGAGCGCTACCGTGCCCCGAAGAACAACTTTTCGAAGTACTTCAGCGCCGATTCGAAGGTGTATATCCTTGCCGACGAGAACACGGCCTCCGCCTCCGAATGCCTCATCGGCGCCCTCGTCTCCTACGGGACCGTCCCCTACGAAAACATTTTCCTCCGCAAGGAGGGGAAGGTCGCCAAGACGTACGGGAAGGGCATCATGCAGTCCTCCTTTACCGATCCCGAGGGGAACGTATTAAAGCTCACGGTCGCCGAGATCTATTGGCCGAACGGGACGAGCATCCACGGGAAGGGGGTCGTCGAGGCAGACGGCGCCGCCGCGGTGGAAGCGCCCATGCTCCCCGAGGGGAGCGACCTCTTCCTCGGAGAAGTCTGCGCCCGCCTCTCTTAACCGAGCTTCCCGAGATATTTTTCGAGCAAAGTACCGACCTCTTCGCGGGGTCGGTCTTTTTGTTCGGTCTCCTTTTGGAGAAGGGCGAAAAGGTCGCGGTTTTCCCGATAGAAGGAGAGGGCGGAACGGAGATTTTCCTTGATCGTGGGATCGCTCCCCGCATAGGAGAGCAAAAAGAGAAGAAGCAAAGTTTCCATACCCTCATCCTATGAAGGGAACCTGTTTGCGCGTTCTCTTCATAGGATGGAGAAGTGAGGTGACTATGAACGACTTTGCAAGTTATTCGAAGGGAAAGGGGGAGACGGATCGCAAGGAGACGGATTGGAACAAGGAGGCGGAGGCCGTCGTAAACGCCTACCGCGGCAAGAGCGAAGCCGACCTTCTCCGTGCGATCTACGCCCGCGCCGTCGAGGGGAAGCGGAACGGAACGCTCACCAACGAGCAGATCGACGAATTTTACCGCCGATTTTCCCCGATGCTCGACGCCGCCAAGCGCAAGCGTCTCAAAAAGCTCGTCGAGGAGCTCAAACGCATGTAGAAATGCGCCGAAGAGCCCGAACGAGCGCCGCGGCTTCCCGCTGTCCCTGAAAAGGGGAAAAGGAGGCGCGAACGAGCCCCGTCTCGAAGGTCCCGAGGGCGCGGTGGACGCGGGGCGCACAGTGCAGTCCGCCGCGGACGGCGATATCGAACTCCCCGTCGAGGCGGCCCGCAAGTTCCTCCGAGGGGAGGGCGGGGTGCGAAAGGGCGACGATCCCGCAGGGATTGGGGCGGGAATAGAGGGTATAAACGCTCCCTTCGAGGGCGGAGAGGACCTCCTCCGTCAGCATCGTGAGGTGGCGGGCATGGTCGCTTCGCCGCGCCTTCACGAGGAGCGCTCCCTCGAAGAGGGAAGAGACCGCGGGATAGGAGAGGGTGCCGCTCTCGAGGCGGTCGGGGTAGAAGTCGGGCATCATCGGGTCGAAGCTGACGCTTCCCGTCCCGCCGAAGAGGACGGGGGCGGGGTCGACGCGGTCTGAAAAGAGGAGTGCGCCCGCCCCTTGGATCGCATGCAGCCCCTTGTGCCCCGCAAGGGAAAGCGCATCGATCCCCGTCTCCCGCATGCGGATGGGGATGTGCCCCGCTCCCTGTGCGCCGTCCACGAAGAGGAGAACGCGCTCGGGGAGGAGGGCGCGGATCGCGGCAAGGTCGGGGACCTCCCCCGTCACGTTGGAGGCGGAGGTCACGCACACGGCGCGGGTCTCGGGGCGGAGGAGGGCGGCGACCGCCTCGGCGCGGAGTTTTCCCCCTTCGAGCGGGGCATAATCGACACCTACCCCCCGCGTTTTCCGAAGATATTCGAGGGGGCGGACGACCGAATTGTGCTCGAGGTCGGTCGCGACGACGTGGTCTCCCTTCGAAAGGACGCCGAGGAGGACGAAATTCAGCGCCTCCGTGCAGTTCTTCGTAAAGACGACGCGCTCGTAGCCGTAGCCGTCGAAGAGTTCGGAAAGGAGATTTCTGCACGCCAAGACGCGTTCGGCGGCGGCAAGGGAGAGCCGATGGCCGCTCCGCCCCGGGTTGGCGCACGCCTGCATCGCGGCAAGGACCGCATTTTGTACGGCGGCGGGCTTTTCGCCGCCCGTCGAGGCGTTATCGAGATAGATCATTTTCTTCTCCCAAATAAGTTTACCCTATTCTACGAAGGAAGGACGACAAACATGACGATTCTTGCAGTATTCCGTTCCCGCGCCGAGACGCTCGGCTATCTTTCCGAGATCAAGTCGGCGGGGATCCCCGCACAGGCGGTCTCCACCCCGCGGGAGGCGGGCGTGGGGTGCGGCGTGTCCGCGAAATTCGACGCCCGCTTTCTCGAACGGGCGGAGACGGTGCTCAAAAAACGCCGCTACGCCTCCTTTGCGGGATTTCTGAAAAGCCGCGAAGGGGGATCTTTTCGACCCTTCTGACGCTTGCTTTTTCCCGAAAAGTGCGCTATAATAGTTGCACATATGGAAAGACAAGCACATATCCTTCATCTTCTCGAAGAGACGTATCGGGGCGCCCGCCCCGCCCTCCGCTTTACTTCGCCCTACGAGCTCCTCGTCGCGGTCATTCTCTCCGCGCAGTGCACGGACGAGCGGGTCAACAAGGTGACGGAGGTCCTCTTCCGCGACTACAATACCCCCGAGCGCATGCTCACCCTTTCGCAGGAGGCGCTCGAGAAGTACATCTATTCGTGCGGATTTTACCGAAACAAGGCGGCGCATATCCTCTCCGCCTCACGTGAGATCCTCGAAAAGTTCGGGGGAGAGGTCCCTTCCGACCTCGAAGCGCTCCGCTCCCTTGCGGGGGTCGGCAGAAAGACGGCGAACGTCGTCTTTTCCGTCGCTTTCGGCGGGGACGCGATCGCGGTGGATACCCATGTGTTCCGCGTCTCCAACCGCCTCGGCCTCGCAGAGGGCAAGACGCCCGAGAAGGTCGAAGAAGGCCTCATGCAGGTCATCCCCAAGGACAAGTGGTCGGCGGCGCATCACTGGCTCATTTGGCACGGGAGGAAGGTGTGCCATTCCCAAAATCCCGAATGCGGGAAGTGCTGCCTCTCCGAACTCTGCCCCTCCAAAAAATAGCCCCCATACGGTATGCGAATGCAACAAAAATGTTACATCGCATGTAACAAAAATGTTACACGGGATGTAAAAGAAATGTTACATCCATGTAACAAAAATGTTACATGGAGTGCAAAGAAAATTTGACGGGAGCACAAAGAAAAATTTCCTCGTCCCGCCGCGCCGCGGCGGGACGAGGTATATTTTTCCCCGCCTTCGTCCATACCCGAAGCAAGGAGGCACTATGACCAATCTTACGGCAAAGGATTTAGACGTTTTGAGCCATGTTTTAACGGGAGAAGAGATCGCGTGCAAAAAGGCAAGGGTGTACGCCAACACGCTCACGGATGCGGCGCTTGCGCAGGAGATGAACGAGATCGCCTGTGCCCACGAGGAGAGATTCAACCGTCTCTTTTCGATCTTAAACGGAGGAAAATGAGATGAAACCTTCCAAACGCGATACCACGTTATCCGAAAAAGACGCCCTGCAGGACCTCCTCGACACCGAAAAGCTGCTCATGGGCTACTACGGGACGGCCCTCCTCGAGGGCAGCTCGCAGGCCTTCCGAAAGACCGTCTTTTCCGAGTACGGCGAGGCCGCCAAGACGCAGTTCCGCGTGTTCGAACAGATGCTCACCCGCGGCTTCTACGAGGTCCAGCCCGCCGCGAAGATGCTCATCGACAAGCAGACGGAAACATTTTCCAAGGCAAAAAAGCAGATTTCCGCCTCGTAACAAGGAGAATATCTTGACAATTTCCGCCGCACATGCTATACTTTGTTCGGAGGAAGAGCCATGAAAGAGAACGAAAAGCAACCCACCGACCGCATCGACAAGGACGCCCAGTCGCGCGAGGAGGAACGCATCCGCCGCGAGCGGGAGGCGATCGCCGAGATCGCGGGCGAGGAGCCCAAGGAAGAGGAATAATCTGCGCTTTCCACCGCATACTGCATGCGGAGGGGAGTATGTCGAAGAAAAAGAAGTATGCACACAACCCGCGCTACTGTATGATCCTGCCCGACGCGAAAGATCTTGACGAGGACCACATCGCATCGACGGGGCAATCGTAAAGAGGAACGCTTTCCGAACCTTCGGAGGGCGTTTTTTTCACCCCATTGCGCGATTTTACATATTTTTCCCCGTCTTGCGGACGCTAAATGCATGAAGTTCTTTGTTCTCTTTACCCTGCTCTTTTCCGTCTGCACCCTCTCCGCATGCGACGTCGAGCGCATGACGACCCTCCCCGAGCTCTCCCGCCCCTATATGGGCGTCTACGAGTGCGAAATCCTCCGTCTCGGCGAAAGGGAGCTCTCCGCCGACTTCGAATACCTCCGCATCGAGCTCTATGCGGACGGGAACTTCCGCCTTCACTACCGCACGAAGGGGGGAGAGGAAGGGGGATTCGAGGGAGAATTCGAGGCCGATCCCACCCGCAAGGAGATCACCTTCCGCCTCCCGAAAGAGGAGAAATCGCGCACCTACCCCATGCGGGAGGGGGCGATCTTCATCGACGAAATGTTCCTCGGAAAGCCGCTTCACGCCGAATTCCGCATGCCGTAAAAATTTTTTCGGAATAAGCAAACAAAAGTTTGCGTTTCTGCGGCGAATATGCTATAATGGGCATATGCAAAGCCAAAGCATCGTCCCGAACGTCTCCCTCACCGCCGATCAGGCGGAGGCGGCGGAGCTCATCGAGGAGTGGTTTTTTCATCTGAATACGCAGATCTTCGTGCTCTGCGGGTATGCGGGGACGGGAAAGACCTTCCTCGTCGACTACATTGTGCGAAAACTCGGGCTCACGGCGGGGGTGAGCGCCGTCTTTGTCGCCCCGACGGGGAAGGCGGCGTCTGTGCTCATCCGCGGGGGCTCCCCCGCGGGGACGGTGCACGGGCTCATCTACACGCGCGAGGAGGACATCGAAGTCAACGAGGACGGCGAGGTCATCTCCGAGCGCTTTTTGCGCTTTGTCAAGCGGGAACAGCTCACGCCGGGCATCCGCCTCATCATCGTCGACGAGACCTCGATGGTGCCCGACGACATCCTCCGCGACCTTCTCTCCTTCGGCATCAAGTGCCTCTTCTGCGGCGACCCCGCCCAGCTTCCGCCCGTCTCGGGGGCATGCAATCTTTTAAGCTACCCCGTGATCACCTTAAAGGAGATCGTCCGACAGGAGGCGAATAACCCCATCGTGCGGCTTGCGGAGGAGGTAAGAAAGGGGAGGGAGATCCCCTTCGGCGAATACGGGAAGGGAGTCTCCGTTCTCCCCTTGAGGACACTCGAAAAGGAGGAGGTCGATCGCCTTCTTCTCGAGGCCGACCAGATCATCGCGGGGACGAACCGCACCCGCATGCGCCTCAACCGCACCGTGCGGATGCTCCGCGGCATCCCGCCCGAGGCCGTTCTTCCGACCGACGGCGAAAAGCTCGTCTGCACCCTCAACAACTGGGGCAAGGCCCTCGACCCGAACGGCGTATTCCGCCTCGTCAACGGGATCGTCGGGAACGCGTATTGCGTACGCGAACAGGAGGACGGGCTCGCCCAGCTCGACTTCAAGCCCGACTTTCTCCCCGATACGGTGTACGATCTTCCCTTCGACACGGGCATCTTCCGCGAAAGAGGGTACTACCACGGCTACGGCGACAAGGCTTGTTTTCTCGAAGGGGGGAGGATGGTGCACGAAAGCAACGTCGAGGCCCTTCGCCGATTCCGCATCCGCCGCGAAGATACCGTCTGCCGCTTCGAATTCGCGTACGCCGTCACCTGTCACAAGGCGCAGGGCTCGGAGTACGATACCGTCGTCGTGTTCGACGAGAGCCGTTATTTCGACAACGCCGCCTCGTGGCTGTACACGGCGATCACGCGGGCAAGAAAGAAACTTGTCATCCTCCGTTAAAAAAGCAAAATATTTTCACCAAAACGCTTGACAAGCGGGGGGGGGTGCTATACTATAATTGAATTATAAAGAGATGGGGAGGGAATTTCTCCATCCCCCGAAGGAAAGTTCATGAAAATGAAGAAAATTTGCATCCTCCTTGCTTTCCTCTTCGTCTTTCCGCTCGTCGTGTCGGGCTGTCACGATCCCGATGCGCCCGTTTCCGAGGAAGGGAAGGCCGAACTTCTCACCGCCGTTCGGGAGTTCGACGGCGACGGCTTCCGCCTCGAAGGAGAGATCGTCCAAACGGAGGAGGTCACCGTCTACAAGACGACTTCGCACACCCTCCTCGGCGGCGTGGCGGCGGGGGACGCATGCGACCTCGTCTCGGCGATCTATACGACCCGCGAAGTCGGCTACGGCGACGGCCTCAAGACGACGACCGCCGCCGACTGTGCGGTCTCCGTCGTGCGGGGGAGGGAGGTGTATTCCTCCGAGCTTCCCCTCGACACGGTGTACTTTCCCGAGGGGCGGCCGAGCGAAGAGGAGGTCTCCCTTTCGGACATTCTCTCCAAATTCGGCACGAAGGAACGTCCCTTTACGGCGGAAACAATTCCGGGCGACGCCCTTCGGATGCAGACGGCGACAGCGGCCCGCCCCGCGCTTTTGCGCTTTTTCCTCAACCTTGCCTCGATGACGGCCTCTTCGGCGATGTCGACGGAGGAGGGGTATCTCCTCGAATACGACTTCTACGCCTGCATAGAGAGCCGCTTCGACCGCGCCTACGATTTCTTCACCGAGCACGACCTCACAGCTTCCGTCTCTACCCTCTATGCGGATGCTTCGCCCACCCTTCGGCTGATGCTCTCGGGCATCACGGGGAAGGAGGCATGTGCACTTTCCCCCTCTCTTCCCGAGGGGACCGAAGAGGAGAGCGCCCTTTCCTATCTTAAAAGGGTCCTCGAGGACAGAGACTTCTACGCCGCCTTTTCCGAGGGGAAGGAGCTTCCCGCCGAAGCGAACACCCTCTCCGAGCTCACGGTGGGCGATCTTGTCGCCCTCACCCTTTGGGAGCGCACGGGCACGCTTCCCGACGAGGAGAGCATCAAAGAGGAATACGTCTCCTTCCGTTTCGGCCTCTACAACCGCGGTTTGGCGGCGAAGAGGGCGGCGGAAGAGGGGAACAAACTTGCGGTGCGCGTCCGCTTCGATCGAAAAAAACGTGTGACTGCGCTCACCTTTGCGGGTTCCACCCGCACCCGTGAGGAGATTTGGCAGGGCCAAGGTCAGCCGACGGAGGTCGTCACCCGTACGACGGAGCTCGAGATCACCGCAACGCCCGACAAAAAGGCAAAAGTGCGGGACCTCTCGGGCGCATGGCGCCGCAGCATGCCGGGGAAACTCAAGACGGGCACCTACGAAGGAAGCTACAGCACCCTCTGCGTCGCGGAAGGAGAAGCGGGGACTTTTTCCGAGTACGTCACCCTCGAAGTGACCGCCGAGCCCAAGCCCGAGGAGAATGCGGTCGAATTCTCGGTGCGGCTTGCGGCCGATCCCTCGGTCTGCCTTCGTGAGACCCGCTCCCTCGGCCGTTCCGACATTGCGCTCTCGGGGGCGGTGGAGGGCCTTTGGAAACAGCTCTCCTCCCTCGCGGGGTTCGAGATCGGGGAAGAGCGGCGGGCGGAGGCGACGGTCATCGCCGTCGAAGTGTGCAAGGGCACCCTCCCGTACACCGTCGAAGGGACGGCGGGGGAGGTCGAAGTCGGCTTCCACTTCTACTATATCGCCCTTCCCGGGGTCGGCGGCTATTGCGACGTCTTAAACGGACAGATCGTAATTCCGTTCGCCGCCGAACTCAAGCAGATCGGCTGAAAAATGTAACCGAAAAGGCCCGCCGAGGGTGCAGTCGCACCCTCGGCGGGCCGTCGTTGACCAAACGAAACCCGCGCGAGCGTTGCGTGGTTCAAGAGACGCTTTGCCGAGGGAAACATCCACCCCCTACCCCCTCCAAAGGAGGGGACAAGAAAGAAAAAGAGGGCAAGGCGGCGCGCCGCCTTTCAAATAACGTCATACTGAGCGAAGTCGAAGTATCACCTTATTCTTAACGCTGCGGTGACCCTTCGACAGGCTCAGGGTGACATATTGGAAGCTCCTAATCACGTCATACCGCCCCGCCCGCGGCTTCTATTTCGTCTAAGGGCGGCACGAGCCCGCAGGGCGAAGTGAGTATCATCATATTTCCCCTTGGGGCCTCCGAGCAGGTGAGATAGTTTCATTATATAGATAAAAATTGTCTAAGTCAATTGATTTAGATGATTTTCGTCTAAAATTTTCGTATGAAGATCTTATTCGCCGAACGGCTGCGCGATCTGCGCACGGAGCGGGGGCTCAATCAAAGCGAACTTGCGGAGAAAATCGGAACGACGCAGCGGAAGGTCTCTTATTGGGAGACGGGGAAGGTCGAGCCCGACTTTCTCTCCCTCTCGAAACTTGCCGAGTTTTTCTCCGTCTCCATCGATTTTCTCGTGGGACTGAAGGAATATTGACCGTCCGATGCAAAATTTTTCGGGCGGTTTTTTTTCAGGTCGCCGTGAAAACTTGACAACCCTCTTTGAAGCGGCTACAATTATAAGAAAACCAAGAAAGGTGTTCCCATGGCATACAGAACGCACAATTGCAATGCGCTTCGGGAGACGAACGTCGGCGAGCGGGTGAAGATCGCCGGCTGGCTCGACAGCAAGCGCGATAAGGGCGGGCTCCTCTTTGCAGTCATCCGCGACTTCTACGGCGTGACGCAGGTCGTCTGCTCGGAAGAGCCCATGCTCTCCGCCTTCCGCGACATCCCGACGGAATCTACCGTCAGTGTGGAGGGGACGGTCGTGCTCCGTTCCGCCCCCAACGACAAACTTCCGACGGGGAAGATCGAGATCGTCCCCGAGAAGGTGGAAGTGCTCGGCAGGCGCACGACGCAGGCCCTTCCCTTCGAGATCTCCCGCTCGACGGAGGCGGGGGAGGACGCACGCCTCCGCTACCGCTTCCTCGACCTCCGCAACCCCGCTGTGCGCGATAAGATCGTCCTCCGTTCCAACATCGTCGCCGATCTTCGCCGCCTCATGACGGAGGAGGGCTTCTACGAAATTTCGACGCCAATCCTCACCTCTTCCTCCCCCGAGGGCGCCCGCGACTACATCGTGCCGAGCCGCCTCTATCCCGGGGAATTCTATGCGCTTCCGCAGGCGCCGCAGCAATACAAACAGCTCCTCATGTGCTCGGGGTTCGATAAGTATTTCCAGATCGCGCCCTGCTTCCGCGACGAGGACGCCCGTGCCGACCGTTCGCCCGGGGAGTTCTATCAGCTCGATATCGAAATGGCGTTCGCGACGCAGGAGGACGTGTTCGCGGTGCTCGAAAGGGTGCTTCCGCCCGTCTTTGCGAAGTATTCGGGGTGGGAGGCAGACCGCCCGCCCTTCCGCCGCATCCCGTACCTCACCGCGCTCGAGGATTACGGCACGGACAAGCCGGACCTCAGAAACCCTCTCCTCATCCGCGATGCGACGGCGCTCACCGTCAATTGCGGGTTCGATCCCATCATGCTCAAACACGTCAAGGCGATCTGCGTGAAGGGGACGAATGTTCCGCGCAAGTGGATCGACAAGACGGCGGAGGAGTTCACGGTCAAGACCGAGGGCGGCCGCATGTACTGGTTCAAGCTCGACGAAAACGGCGCTCCCGCGGGCGGCATCGCCAAGTTCGTCACGGAAAACCTCGAGGGTTGGAAGGCCCTCCTCGGCGTCGAAAAAGAGGCGTTCGTCGCCCTCGTTGCAGAGGACAAGCTGCAGACGGTGCAAAAACGGGCGGGGATCCTCCGCACGATGCTCGGCGTGGGGCTCGATCTTCTCGAAAAGAACGTGTACCGTTTCTGCTGGATCGTCGACTTCCCGATGTACGAGATCGGGGAGGAGAGCGGACAGCTCGAATTCTGCCACAATCCCTTCTCCATGCCGCAGGGCGGGATGGAGGCGCTCGAGAAGCAAGACCCGCTCACCGTCCTTGCCTATCAGTACGACATCGTCTGCAACGGCGTCGAACTCTCCTCGGGCGCGGTGCGCAACCACGACCCCGCGATCATGCTCAAGGCGTTCTCCCTCGTCGGGATCGGGGAGGAGGAAGTCAAGAGCAAATTCCCCGCCCTCTACCACGCCTTCGAGTACGGCGCCCCGCCGCATGCGGGGGTCGCGCCCGGCGTCGACAGAATGGTGATGCTCATTTCGGATACGGTCAACATCCGTGAGGTCATCGCCTTCCCGATGAACGCCAAAGCGCGCGACCTCATGATGAATGCACCCTCTCCCGTCGAGAAGAAACAGCTCGACGAGGTGCACGTCTCGATCGTAAAAAATAAGTGAGAAAAACGTCGGCTCAGCCGACGTTTTTTACAGATGGGGGCGGATTTTCCGACTTCGGAGGTAGGACTTGCATAGGACATGACCTTTTTTGCATACGATAGGTGGAGGTGCCCTATGACGGAGCTTTTTTGTCTGCTCTTTGCGCGGCTTTTCTTTTTTACAGGCGCACTTTCGGGCGGCGGTTCGTACCCGCGGCCGCTCACCCCGGAAGAGGAAAAACGCTGCCTTCGCCTTGCGAGGGAGGGCGACGAACATGCGAAGGAGATGCTGATAAAGCACAACATGCGCCTCGTTGCGCACATCGTGAAAAAGTACAGCGGCGCCGCCGAGACGGACGACATGATCTCCGTCGGGTCGATCGGACTCATCAAGGCGATCAATACCTTCGAGGAGGGGCGGGGCACGCGGCTTGCAACATACACCGCAAGGTGCATCGAAAACGAAATTTTAATGCTCATCCGCGCGGGGAAGAAGCACAAGTCCAACGTCTCCCTCTCCGATCCCGTCGGCACGGACAAGGACGGAAACGAGCTCACCCTCATGGACCTCCTCTTCGAAAAGGAGGATAAGGTATTCGGAAACGTCGAACGCACCCTCATGCAGGAGAAGTTTCTCACGGCGATCGGCTCCCTCCTCTCCGAACGGGAGACGGAGATCATCCGCCTCCGCTACGCGCTCACGGGCGGGGTGCCGCTTGCCCAGCGGGAGGTCGCGCAGAAACTCAAAATTTCCCGCTCCTACGTCTCCCGCATCGAGAAGAAGGCGCTCGAAAAGCTGCGCCGCGGGCTCTCCCGAGAGGATTTCTTCGAATAGGGAAAGAAGCGTTTGCGCGCCGCCTTCAAAAAGGCGGCGCGCAAGGGTTTTATTCGGTTTTCGGAGGAAGGCCGCTTTTGTAGCGGGCAAGGTCTCGGCGGTACTTTCTTTCTCTCCGCTTAAAGTCGTGCCATGCGGCCTCCTTTTCTTCGTGCTCACGCTTCGCGGCAAGATATTCGGGCGCCGTTTCGGGCTTGTCCGTGCCGTAGAGGGCGATGTTTGCCGTTCGCTCCCGACGGGCAAGACGGATGAGGAAGGGCAGCTCCGCGATCAGGAAAAGCGCACACATGATGAGGGTAACGAGCGCACACTTCCCGTACGCATAGGCACCGTCGCCCTGTTTATATTGGCTGTAGCCGTATATGCCGCCGCTCCGCATCCGCCCGAGGAAGGAGGCGGTAAACAGGAAGCCGTCGAGAAACAAAATCGCGGCAAATCCGCAAACGATCGCAGGCAGGAGCATTCTTTCGAACTTATCCGTGCGGGGAAGCCGCACCCCGATCGGGATAAATTTCTTATAGTATTTGCTGCCGAAAATGCCCCCGAGGACGGCGGTCAATACCGTCAGAACGGGCGCGAGCATTACGCAGAACAGCATAAGCCACTGAGCGGGCTCCCAACCTTTTTCGTTGGCATTCGCCGCCCAAAGCGAAACATACCGCCGCACGAAATCTTGCTTTGTCGGCGAAGTCGACGGTGCATAATTCATCATCGTCGGCGGAAGTCCCCATGCGATCGCCACCATATATATTTCGTAGCAGCTGAGAATGAGGAACGCAATCAACGAGAAGAGGAGGAACAGCTTTTTCGCCCGCATACAGCGCACGGCCTCGGCGACGGTTTGTTTAGACGGTTCGCCGACGGTGCGGAAGGTCGGCTTTGTCGGCTTTTCCGCGGGTGCGTCCGTAGGCGGCTGCGGTTTGGGCAGCGCTGCGATGCGCCGTTTTCTCTCCGCCTCGATCGCCGCATGGGCGGCGGGGAAGAATTTGGCGCGAAGGGCGATCGCAACTGTCGCGGCGGCGGAAATGAGCCCGAAGAGGAGGGAAAAGACGAGTACGAGCACGGGCGCCGCACCGGGCTTCGTGATCTCGTCGCCGCAAGTCCCTGCGACGATGCACCCAAGGAGAAAGTCGACGAAATAGAAGAGGAGAAGGGCGTAATCGATAAGAAGGGAGAGGCGGACGCCGAACACGCGGCGTTCACGAAGGGAGGGGACGAAACAGCTTGCGAGCGCAACGCCCGCCGCCGCGAGCCCGATCGCCGCAAACACGATGAGCGCGATGCAGGCGTTCGTCGTCGTCTTCACGCCGAGGACGGCATCGAGCGTCTCGTCCCCGCCGAAGATCCCCTCCATTCCTCCCGAAGTCAGATCGGAGGGCGTCGCGCTGCGCATTCCCGCATATTCATACAAGTTCCCGACGGCGCCGAGGAGCGAAGTCGCGACGGGGGCAAGGAAGAACAGAAAAAGCAGCACCGAAAAGAGCGCAAAGAGGACGGCGACCGCGGTAGGGAGCAGGGTGCAGAGCTTGACGGCGAAAGGAGAGGCCTTGCTTGCGGCGGTCGGCGGTTGGGGCGGCGCGGTAGGCGAAGGGGAACCCGCGGCGGAAGTTACGCCCTCGGGGAGCGCATTCCCGCATTCGGGACAGAACTTTGTCGGCGTACGCAGTTCTGCTCCGCAGTGCGGGCAGACGATCTGCGGGGCGGGGGTCCCGCATTCGGGGTAGAATTTTCCGACGAATTCCGTCCCGCAGTTTTGGCATTTGTGCATAACAACCTCCTTAAAATAAAAGATGCGTGCTCCAAACCGGAGACGCATCTACATGAGTATCTCCGATTTGTTGCCACGCAAACCGATGCACGAAAAAGCATTCCCGAGGGTGAGATACACAATGCCTAAGGATTGTGGTCCCCGAGTTTGCTTTTTTATTCGGTTTGCGTGGCGAATCAAGTATAGCACACCTCGGGCGAAAATACAACTCTTTTCCGAAAATTTCGGAAAGGCGGGGAGAAATATAAGCGAAACTTATAGCATGGTTTCGGAACGCGAAAGGACGGCGGGCGAAAATATGCGGCGAAACGTTTGACTTCGTTTCCCGAAAATCCTATAATGATTGTTGTGGGCGCGCGAGGCGCCCAAAAACGTGCATCTGTTTTCAAGGAGATACATATGAACGTTACGGAGATGTTCGGTTGCAACGTCTTTAACGACGAGGTGATGAAGAACTCCCTTCCGCGGGAGGTCTATAAGTCCCTCAGAAAGACGATCGACGAGGGCGAACCCCTCGATTCCTCGATCGCAAGCGCCGTCGCCAATGCGATGAAGGACTGGGCGGTCAAGAAGGGGGCGACCCACTACACCCACTGGTTCCAGCCGCTCACCAACCTCACGGCGGAAAAGCACGACAGCTTCATCGAACCCTCGGGCGACAAGGTCATCCTTCAGCTCACGGGGAGAAGCCTCATCGTCGGCGAACCCGACGCTTCCTCCTTCCCCTCGGGCGGGACGCGTGCGACTTCCGCCGCCCGCGGCTACACCGCATGGGATCCGACCTCTCCCGCCTTCGTCAAGGAGGGGACGCTCTACATTCCGACGGTTTTCGTCTCCTATACGGGGGAGACGCTCGATAAAAAGGCGCCCCTTCTCAAGTCGATGACGGCGCTCGACGCGCAGGCGAAGCGGCTTTTGAAGCTCTTCGGCATCGAATGCAGGAAGGTCGCGACGACGGTCGGGCCCGAACAGGAGTACTTCCTCATCGACGAGGAGGTCTATCGCCGAAGAAAGGACCTCATCCTCACGGGGAGGACGCTCTTCGGCGCGGCGCCCTCGCGGGGGCAGGAGCTCGAAGATCACTATTTCGGCACCCTCAAGACGCGCATCTCCGACTTCATGCGCGACCTCGACGAGACGCTGTGGAGCTACGGCATCTTCGCCAAGACAAAGCACAACGAAGTGGCGCCCGCCCAGCACGAACTCGCACCCGTCTTTACGACGACCAACGTCGCCGTCGACGACAATCAGCTCACGATGGAGCTCATGAAGAAGGTCGCAAAGAAGCACGGGCTCGTCTGCCTTCTCCACGAAAAGCCCTTCGAGGGGGTGAACGGTTCGGGCAAGCACAACAACTGGTCGGTCTCCACCGACAGCGGGCTCAACCTTCTCGACCCCGGGGACAATCCCGAGGAGAACCTCCGCTTCATGCTCATTCTCGCTTGCGTCGTCGCCGCCGTCGACCGCTATCAGGGGATCCTGCGCGCATCGGTGGCCTCTGCGGGGAACGATCACCGTCTCGGGGCAAACGAAGCCCCGCCCGCCATCATCTCCGTCTACCTCGGCGATCAGCTCGGCGCCCTCGTCGACAGCATCGTCCTCGGGCGGCAATATGTGCCGAAGAAGGCGGTCCCGGGGTCCATCGGCGTTCCCGAATCGCCCATTTTCCCCATCGACACGACCGACCGCAACCGCACGTCGCCCTTTGCCTTTACGGGCAACAAATTCGAATTCCGCATGCTCGGCTCGCAGGCGTCCGTCGCCGACCCGAACATCGTTCTCAACACCATTGTCGCCCAGACCTTCTCCGAGGCCGTCGAAGCGCTCGAGGGGGCGAAGGACTTCCCGAAGGCGTGCAAGACGTACACCGAGAAGCTCTTGAAGGCCCATTACCGCGTCATCTTCAACTACAACGGCTACGGTCCCGATTGGGAGAAGGAGGCAGAGCGTAGGGGGCTTCTCAACAACAAGACGACCGCCGACGCCGTCCCCGAATTTTTCCGCCGAGAGAACATCGATGTGTTCGTGAAGCAGGGGGTATATACCGAAAAAGAGGTCATTGCCCGTGCGAATATTTCGCTCGAGAACTACTCCAAGACCATCAACATCGAGGCGCGCACGATGGTGGAAATGGCAAGACGGGACATCTATCCCGCCGTCAACGGCTACATCGCCGAGCTCTGTTCGGTGATCTCCGCAAAGCGTGCGGTCGGCGAAAAACTCTCCGTGAAGACGGACTGCGCCCTCGCGGAAAAGCTCTCCTCCCGCAACGAGGCGATGATGAAGGCGGTCGAAAAACTCGAAAAGGACCTCTCCGTCATGCCGACGGGAGAGCGGGAGACCGCCGAGAAGATGGCGCATACCGTGGTGCCCGATATGGAGGCCGTCCGCGCGGCGGCGGACGAGATGGAGACGCTCGTCTCCTCCGATTATTGGCCCTATCCCACCTATACCGACATCATGTACAGCGTGAGATAACAAAAGGGGACGGTATGAAAATCAACGTCAAAAAACTTCAAAACGGGGCAAAGCTCCCCGTCTACGGCTCCCGCTTTGCGGCGGGCGCCGATCTTTACGCCTGCACGGAGGGAGAGACGGTCATTGCCCCCGGGGAGACCGTCCTCATCCCGACGGGGATCGCCGTCGAACTTCCCGCGGGGACGGTGGGGCTCGTCTTCGCACGGAGCGGCCTTGCGACGAAGCAGGACCTCGCCCCCGCGAACAAGGTGGGCGTTATCGACTGCGACTACCGCGGGGAGGTCAAAGTCGCCCTCCATAACCACGGGAAGGAGGTAAGGAGCGTCTCCTACGGCGACCGTATCGCCCAGCTCGTCGTCGTTCCCTATCTTCCCTGCGAATTCGAGGAGACGGCGGAGCTCTCCCAAACCGTCCGCGGCGAAGGGGGCTTCGGCTCCACGGGGAGAGCATAATGCGGATGCGAAGAAAGCGGAATTTGGAGCCGCGCATGGAGGCGTGTGCGCCCGTTCTGCTTGCACGGGGGAAGCCCTGTAAAAACCTGAAAGAGGCGGCGGAGAACTTCCGCGCCCTTTTGTCTTTTGAGGAGATCTTCGGCAACCGAAACCCCGTAGAACTCGAGGTGGGGTGCGGAAACGGCGGATTTATCGCCGAACTCGCCGTTCGGGAAAAGGGGACGAATTTCATCGCCGTAGAGCTCTGTACCAACGTCCTTCTCACCGCGATGGAGCGGGTGATGCGGGAGGGGATCCCCAATATCCGCTTTCTCAACATCCCCGCCGAGATCCTTCCCTGTTACCTTCCGCCCGCCTCCGTGCGGCGCATCTACCTCAATTTCTCGACCCCTCTTCCCGAGCCGAGCAGGGAGCGCCAGCGGCTCACCTCCGAACGGTTCCTTGCGATCTACGACGCCGTTTTAACGGAAGGCGGGGAGATAATCCAGAAAACGGACAGCGGCTACTTTTTCGACTATTCGCTCGAGCGCTACCGCGCACACGGGTTTACCGTGAAGGATGTGACGCGCGACCTGCACAAGAGCGCCTATGCGGAGGGGAACATCGTCACCGAGTACGAGGCGAACTTCCTTGCGCAGGGGAAGCCCATCTTCCGCGCCGTCGCCGTGAAGGAGTAAGCATGGATTTTACATACCGTATGCCCACGAAAATTGTTTTCGGGCGAGATTGCGTGCGAAAAAACGGAGCTCTTTTAAGCCCCCTCGGCGGGCATGCGCTCATCGTCACGGGGCGCTCCTCCAAAAGAAACGGGGCGCTTGACGACCTTCTGTTCGCTCTCTCCGAAAACGGACAGGACGCGACGGTTTTCGACCGCGTGACCCCCAATCCGGGCCTTTCCTGCATTCGGGAGGGGATCGCCCTTCTTGAGAGCGCGGGCGCGGACTTCGTCGTCGGCGTCGGGGGCGGTTCCCCGATGGATGCCGCCAAGGCGATTGCCCTTTTGAGCGTCGAAACGAGGGGGGACGGTGCGGTTTTTCAGGGAAACTACGCCGACTGTGCCCTTCCGCTTGCGATGATCCCGACGACCGCGGGGACGGGGAGCGAAGTCACGCCCTATTCCGTTCTCACCGACGGGGAGGGGGAGACCAAGCGCAGCATCTATTCCGAAGCGCTCTTTCCCCGCCTTGCCTTTCTCGACGGGAAGTACACGGACGCTCTCCCCGAAACAATCACGAAAAATACGGCGCTCGACGCCTTTTCGCACGCCGTGGAAAGTCTCCTCTCCCGCGCCGCAACGCCCTTCTCCCGCCTCCTTGCCGTAGAGAGCGCAAAGGTCGTTTATCCATATCTTCCCCGTCTTTCCCGCCTTTCGGAGAATGATCGGGACGCCCTTCTTTTCGCCTCTTCGCTTGCGGGGATGGCGATCGCCCAGTCGGGCACGACGGCCGTTCACGGCCTCGGGTATTGTCTCACCTATTTCTGCGGGATCGACCACGGCAGGGCGAACGCACTTCTCCTCGGGGAGGCCCTTCGCCTCGCAAGGGAGAAGGGGGCCGACCTTTCCCTTCTCGAGGGCGCATGCGGGGAGAGCGCGGAGGAGATCGCCCTTTGCATCGACAAACTTGTCTCCCCGCGGGAGGTCATTCCGCGGGAGGTCCTCCTCGATTTCGCCGCCCGTTCCCGCACCAATAAGAACATCGCAAAGTCCGTCTACGAGCCCTCTCCGAAGGAGGTGGAGCGCATCTTTTTGCGCTCCTTCGGCATAAACGATTGACGAGATCGGAAAAGTTTGCTATAATGCAATTGCTTCTCCTTTAACGGGGGAAGCATCGAATAGCGCGGAGAGCGGTACTGCAGATGATCGGGACGGAAGAAAATCGGTTGAACGTCGTATATTGCGGAAACGAGAAGGTGTTTCCGCTCATTTTGCTTTCGGCGCTCTCGGTCGCACGCTACACCCCGCGTCCCGTCTCCTTCTACATCGTGACGATGGACCTCACCGAGGTCGATCCGCGCTACCTTCCCGTCACGGAGGAGGAACGGAGCGTCCTCGAGACGGCCGTCCGTGCCCATACGGCGGGGAACACGGCGACCCTTCTCCGCGCAGACGGGCTGTACGAAACCTACTTCCGCGGCGGAAAGAACGAGGGCTCCTCCTACACGCCCTATACCTTTCTCCGCCTTCTCCTCTCCGAATTCGACGCCTTCGACCGCGCCGTCTATCTCGACGCCGATACGATGTGCTGCTCCGACCTCTCCGCCTTCGAGGAATACGACATTTCCTCCTACGAATTCGCCGCCGCCCTCGACCACATGGGGAAGTTCTGGATCCGTCGGGACTACATCAACGCGGGCGTCGTCTACTTCAACCTGAAAAAGATCAGGGAGACGGGGCTCTTCGTCCGCGCCCGCGAGACCCTCTTCCGCAAGAAGATGTACTTTTCCGACCAGACGGTGCTCAACCGCTACGGACGGAAGGGGAAGCTCCTCTTGCCGCGGCGCTTCAACGAACAGCGGGGGATCCGCGAAGATACCGTCGTCAAGCACTTCTGCCGCGGGATCCGCTGGCTGCCCTTTTTCAAGGTCTATAACTATAAGCAGAACGACGTAAAGAACGTCCACGGGAAGTTACATATCACCTATTTCGACGACGTGTATGCGGAGTACGACCGTCTTGCGGAAGAATACGGGCTCCCTCCGCTCAAAAAGTAAGGTACGGTATGGGGGAATTTGCGCTCAGGATCGAAAATTTAAGCAAATCGTACGGCGATCTCAAGGCGGTGAACGGCATCTCGTTTTCGGTGAAAAACGGGTCGCTGTTCGCCTTTCTCGGCATCAACGGTGCGGGAAAGAGCACGACGATCAACGTCATTTGCTCCATCCTCAAAAAGGACGGCGGGAAGATCTTCGTCTGCGGGCACGACCTCGACGAGGATCCCTTCGCCATCAAGCGCGAACTCGGCGTCGTGTTCCAGACGAGCGTTTTGGACCGCGAACTCACTGCACGGCGCAACCTCGAGATCCGCACTTCCTTCTACTCCCTCCCCAAGGAGGAGGCAAAGAGGAATATCGCCGAGATCGTTCGGCTCCTCGAGCTCGAGCCCATTTTGGACCGACCCGTAAAGAACCTCTCGGGCGGGCAGCTTCGGCGGGTGGATATCGCCCGCGCCATGGTGCACAGGCCCCGCCTTCTCATCCTCGACGAACCGACGACGGGGCTCGATCCCAAGACCCGCCTTTCGGTGTGGTCGCTCATCGACCGCATCCGCGCCGAAACGGGCATGACCGTCTTTCTCACCACCCATTACCTCGAAGAGGCGGATAAGGCGACGGACGTCGTCATCATGGACAAGGGCAACATCATCGCCCACGGGACGCCCAACGAACTCAAAAACGCCTATTCGAGCGACAAACTCCTCTGCTACCGTGCAAAGTGCCCGGAGCTCGAGGCGGCGCTCTCTTCGGAGGGGACGAAGTTCTCCTACGACGCCGAGCGGGGGGCGTACGGCATCGTCATCGCGGACACGGCGGCGGCGAAGCGGCTCCTTTCCCGCTACGACCGCTTTCTCCCCGACGTTGAAATTCGAAAGGGGAACATGGACGACGTCTTTCTGAACGTGACGGGAACGGCCATCCGCGGGGAGGAGGAATCGTGAAAACGCGCTATTTTTCCATCTTCTTCCAATTGACGAAGCGCCACCTTCTCGTCTTTTTCCGCAACAAGGTGCGGCTCATGTACACCCTGCTCGTGCCCGTCATCATCTTTGCGGTCTATCTTCTCTTTTTGCGCGGATTGGAGCTCTCGATGGTGCAGAACATCCTCACGGACCCCGCTCTCGGGCTCTCCGCGGAGGTCGCCGCCGATGCGCGGCTCCATAAGTGCATCGAGACGGTCGTCGACAGCTGGATGCTCTCGGGGATCATCGGGCTCTCGACGATCACCGTCGCCCTGCAGACGAATACCGTCATCGTCGAGGACAAGCAGAACGGCGTCAACCGCGACTTCGCCTCTTCGCCCATCCCCAAAGATCTGCTCGTTGCAAGCTATTTCCTCTACAACTTCATCGTCTCCGCCCTCATCTGTTTGGCGTTCTACCTCATCTGCCTTGTCTATCTTGCGGCGGCGGGGGAGTTCGTGCTCTCCTTCGGGACGGTGCTCTTCTCCCTTATCATCATGTTCTTTGCGACCGTCGCCTCCACCCTCATGACCGTCTTTATCTGCTCCTTTGTAAAGACGGAGGGGACGATGATGAGCATCGTCGCCATCTTCTCGACGGCGGTCGGATTCCTCATCGGCGCATACATGCCCCTCGGGATGATGCCCGACTGGGTGCAGGGGATCTGCGGGTTCATCCCGGGCACCTACGCCTGTTCCCTCCTCCGTTATGCCTTTATGGAGACTCCGCTTCTCCGCCTCACCGCCTATGCGCAGGGGCTCGACATCCCCGCGGAGACGCTGAGCAGCATGCTCTCCGAGCTTTCGGGGACGTTCGGCTACAATTTCAGCTTCTTCGGGATCCCCGTCTCCCCGCAATTTCAGGCGTTGGCGCTTGCGGTGTATCTCCTCCTTTTCCTCGTCCTCAATATCGGCGCGGGAAGAAAACTTGCCGAGGTGCTCGGGCTCGGCAAGAAGAGAAAAAAGAAGTAACGGGGTACGAAAAAAGCGCCCGCGCGGCAGAAGGCCGCGCGGGCGCTTGCGTTTTTAGCAGTTACTTTTCGGAGGGTTCGGGCGGGAAGAGCGCCTTGATCATCTGCGTCACATAGCGGACGGGGACGAGTTCGATCTTATCCGCGTACTTTTCGCACGCCTTCATGTTCTTGGCGGGGAGGATGACGCGGCGGAAGCCCATTTTGAGGCATTCGTTGACCCGCTTGTCCGCAAAACTCACGCCGCGGACCTCCCCCGTGAGGCCCACTTCGCCGAATACGGCCGTATAGCGGTCGACGGCGGTCATGCGGTCGGCGGAGGCAAGGGCGGCGCAAACGGCGAGGTCGGCGCTCGGCTCCCCGAGCTTTATCCCGCCCATCGCGTTGAGGTAGACGTCCTGCCCGCCGAGGGCGAGGCCGCACCGCTTTTCGAGCACCGCGATGAGGACGATGAGGCGGTTGAAGTCGACGCCGAGGCTCATCCGCCGCGGGAGGCCGTAGGCGGTCTTGGTCATGAGCGTCTGGATCTCCACCATCATGCAGCGGTTGCCCGTTTCGCTCGGGGTGACGACCGCCCCCGCCGCGATCCCGCGGGAGTCGGAGAGGAAGAGCTCGGAGTAGTCGCTCATCCCGAAGATGCCCTCGTCCGTCATTTCGAACACGCCCACCTCCTGCACCGAGCCGAAGCGGTTCTTGACGGCGCGGAGGATCTTGAAATTCTCCGAGCGTTCGCCCTCGAAATAGAGGACGGTATCCATGATGTGTTCGAGGACTTTGGGCCCCGCGAGGGTGCCTTCTTTCGTGACGTGCCCGATGAGGAAGAAGGTGATCCCGCGGGACTTGGCGATGCGCATCAGGCGGCTTGCGCATTCCCGCACCTGTCCCACCGACCCCGCCGCGGAGGAGAGGGCGCTCGTGTAGATGGCCTGCACCGAGTCGACGACGACATATTCCGCCCCGAGGATGCTCTCCTCGGCCGCGTCGAGTTCGGTCTCGTTGAGAAGGAGGAGGTTTGCGGAATCGAGATGCAGACGCTCACAGCGGAGTTTTACCTGCGAACAGCTCTCCTCCGCCGAGAGATAGAGCACGCGGTGCTCCTTGGAAAGATGCGCCGCGACTTCGGTGAGGAGGGTGGACTTGCCCACGCCCGGGTCTCCGCCGACGAGGACGAGAGAGCCGCGCACCACGCCGCCGCCGAGGACGACGTCGAGCTCGGGGATCCCGCTCGAGACCCGTTCATACCGCTCGAATTTGACCTCCGAGAGGGGGATGGCGCGGGAGACGGGGCGGGTCGGGCGCGAAGCGGGGGAGGACGGCGCGATCGCCTCCTCCGCAAAGGTGTTGAAGGTGCCGCAGTCGGGGCACTTTCCCAGCCACTTGGGACTGGTGTAGCCGCAGGCGGCGCAGACGAACTGTGTGGTCGGTTTGGGCATCACATCCTCCTTTGTGCGGGGGCGAGGAGGACGGCCGCATAGGCGGTGATCCCCTTGCCCTCGCCGACATAGCCGAGTTTTTCGTTGGTCCCCGCGGCGACCGCGACGGTCTGCGTTCCGAGCGCCTCTTTAAGGACTTTCCGCATCTCTTCGATATAGGGGGAGAGGCGGGGCTTTTCCGCAAGGATGGAAATGCTCGCATTCGCGACGGAAAATCCCGCCGCCCGAACGCGTTCCATGACCGTTTTCAAAAGCCCCATGCTGTCCGCATTTTTGTACTTGGGGTCGGAATCGGGGAAGTGGAAGCCGATATCTCTTTCTCCGATGGCGGAAAGAAGGGCGTCCATCAGGGCGTGGACGGGGACGTCCCCGTCGCTGTGCGCCTCGAGGGCGCGGTCGGAGGGGAGAGTGACCCCGCAGAGGCGGATATAGTTGAGGTTGAGCCGCGCGATGCCCTTATCCCACTCCTCGGAATGTGCGAAGGCGTGCGTGTCGACGCCGAAGCCGACGCGCTCTATCGGGGCAAAATCCTCGGGATAGGTGAGTTTTCGGTTGAAGCGGGAGCCCGCGCAGAGGGTGGGCTTTCCGACATACGCCGCATACAGGCCGCTGTCGTCGGTGAAGGAGGGGAGGGTCCCCTCTTCGCTTGCGCGGCGGTAGGCCGCAAGGAGGCGCTTTGTCTCGAATCCCTGCGGCGTTTGGGCGGCGAAGGAGGCCTCCCGCGGGACATGGGCGGTGACCTTTCCCTCCTCCGCAAGAAGGACGGTGTCGCTCGTCCGGACGGCGCAGATCCCGCTCCCCGTCTCCTTCACGGAGGCAAGGCAGCCCTCGATGAGTTCCGCCGTCACGAAGGGCCGCGCCGCATCGTGGATGAGGACGGTCTCCCCCCGCGCCGAAGAGAGGGCGGAAAAGACGCTCTCCGCCCTCGTCTTGCCGCCGCGCACCGAGCGGGCGTTCGGGAAGGGGGAGAGAAGGGGAAGGATGCGCGCCTCGTCCTCCTCCCGGCAGGCGACGAGCAGTTCGTCCGCATAGGGGGAGAAGGCGGAGAGGGAATAGGAGAGGACGGGGAGGCCGTTGTATTCCGAAAGGACCTTGTTCTCCCCGCGCCCCGCCCTGACGCCGCTTCCCGCGGCGCAGAGGATGACCGTCGTCATGCGATCACCTCGTAAAGGCTGTCCGCCTCGTCCTTTTTGACGGTCTCCTTTAAGGCGAGGACGCGGAAGCGAAAGACGCCCGAAAGGAAGGCGATCTCGACGACGTCGCCCGCTTTGAGATTGTAGGAGGGCTTGACCTCCCGTCCGTTGACGGAGATCTTGCCCGCCGCGGCCGCGTCCTTTGCGACCGTACGCCGCTTCAGAATGCGGCTGACCTTGAGAAATTTATCGATCCGCATGCTTTTTCCTCCCCTGTAGAAGGTCGTATCCCGCCGTTTTTCGGCTTTTTTTGGCGAAAGTCCCAAAAAAATTTTTTTTGGGGCAAAAAGCGGTTGACATCTTTTTGTTCGGGCGTTATAATGACATACTGTATCATTATGTTTAGAATGTCGGTTTGTGCCGTTTTGACGGATTTTCGCCTCCGAACGGGACAAACCCGCTCCTTGAATTATAGCGCATTTCGGGCGTCTTGTAAAGCGGGGAGAGGAAAAATTTCCGAACATTTCGATTTTTATCGATGAAAAGATATACTCGGTAGATCGCCAAATGATAACAACGAAAAAGGAGTTATTTGACGGATGAACTTACCAATCCAAAAGTACGGCAAGACCGAGCGAAGAAAGTTCGGGTCGATCAACGAAGTCATCGATATCCCCAATCTCGTCGAGATCCAGCGGGAAAGCTATGACGCGTTCATCGGCGAGGGGATCTCCGAGATCTTCGAGGACTACTCTCCGATCACCGACTTTTCCGATCACTTCGAGCTGTACTTCCTCGACCACGAGTTCGGGAAGGCGCCCAAGTACGACGAGAAGGAATGCCGCAACCGCGACGCGACGTATGCTCTTCCCCTTCGGGTGAAGGTACGCCTCGTCAACAAGGTGAAGGGGGAGATCCTCGACCAAGACGTCTTTATGGGCGATTTCCCGCTCATGACGGAGAACGGGTCCTTCATCATCAACGGTGCGGAGCGCGTCATCGTCTCCCAGCTCGTCCGCTCCCCCGGCGTCAACAACGTCGCCGAGACGGATAAGACGGGCAAGCAGATCTACGAGACGACGGTCATTCCCAACCGCGGCGCATGGCTCGAATTCAAGCAGGATCCGCAGGGCGTTCTCTGGGTCAACGTAGACCGCCGCAGAAAGCTGACGGCGACCGTCCTCCTCCGCGCGCTCGGGTACGGCTCCAACCGCGCCCTCGAGGAACTCTTCGGCGGGAACAAGATGATCGCCGCCACCATCGAAAAGGACGAGAAGGACAATCCGCCCATCCGTTCGGAATCGGACGGCCTCATCGCCCTCTACAGGCGCCTTCGCCCCGGCGAAGTCCCGACGGACGAGACCGTCCGCCAGCACCTCAACAACCTCTTCTTCGACCCGCGCCGCTACGACGTCGTCAAGGTCGGGCGGTACAAGTTCAACAAAAAGCTCAACCTTGCCTACCGTCTGCCCGGCTGCCGCATCGCGGACGACATCTTCCATCCCGAGACGGGGGAACTCCTTGCAAGCAAGGGGGAAGTTGTCTCCGAAGAGCAGGCACGCGCCATCCAGAACGCGGGCATCGGGTCGGTGTTCGTCCTCGTCAACGATCCCGTCGACGGGGAGATCCGCCACAAGATCATCTCCAACTGCACGGTGGACTTCTCGGCGCTCTCCGAAAAAGATCCCCGCGCGTTCGGGCTCCTCAAAACGGTCTACTATCCCAACTTCGTGTTCTCCAAGAAGATCGCGGAGGCATGCAAGACGATGACGGACGAGGAGGTCGCAAACGCCTTCCTCGACGAAATCAACGCCGTCTATTACACCCACGAGACGGCGCCCGAAGCCGACGAGAAGCAGGAAGAGAAGAAGAACCGCGAAAAGCGTCGGGATTGCCGCCTCAAGTTCGTTGCGGCGTGCCGTATCTTCCACGAACTTCTCTCCCGCGACGACGCGCCGCGCTCCGCGAACGCCCCCGTCGACCTCAACGAAGGGGAGCGCGTCCTCGGCGTCACGCCCGAAGAGAAGAAGGCGGTGAAGCCCCTCGTCGAAAAACTCAACCATAAGTGCATCACGGTCGACGATATCGTCGCCGCCGTCTCCACCAACCTCGACCTCGTCTACGGGATCGGTTCCATCGACGAGATCGACCACCTCGGCAACCGCCGCGTGCGTTCGGTCGGGGAGCTCCTTCAGAATCAGCTCCGCATCGGCATGTCCCGCCTCGAGCGCCTTATCAAGGAGCGCATGGCGACCGCGGACCCGATGGAAGTGACCCCCTCGGGGCTCATCAACGTCCGTCCCATCTCCGCCGTCATCCGCGAATTCTTCGGCTCCTCGCAGCTCTCGCAGTTCATGGACCAGACCAACCCGATCGCAGAGCTCACGCACAAGCGCAAGCTCT
>CANQQM010000003.1 GCA_947626005.1 uncultured Clostridia bacterium | reverse complement strand
GTGAGTGGCGCGCGACAGGAGGGCTGGCAAGCCCGACGGGGGTTTCGGCAGTCCCTGCTGCCGAAACGGGCACGGCGCAGCCGTGACGGATGGGGGGCATTCCAATCTGTCATACTGAGCGGAGTCGAAGTATCACCTTATTCTTGGCTCCTCTGTGGGAGGAGCTGTCACGAAGTGACTGAGGTGGGGCGGCTTTCAACAACTACATCCTCTTCTCTGCGCGCATATTACAACAACCCGCAATAAATATTCCAACCAAACGCATTGGCATAGGAACTCCGCCAATGCGTGAGGATTCGCGCCTTGAGCGGCGCGCACGATTGACAGCCCACAGGGCTGGTCAAGTCGGCGGTAGAGCCCGCCGACCTGCGCCGATTGCACGCGTGGAAGGGCGTGCAATCGGCTTGTCTCCACTCGAATCCTCTTCTCTGCGCGCATATTACGGAAATGCGGCGGGTAACAACCCGCCGCATTTCCGTGGCGCAGAGAAGAGGATTCGAACCTCCGGACGATTCACCACCGTCACGCGATTTCCAATCGCGCTCCTTAAGCCTCTCAGACATCTCTGCAAAGTCAAGCTCTATTTTACACGAAAGCCAACGGAAAATCAACCGATTTAGGCGTCTTTTCGAGAAATTACCCAAAAAACTTTTTTGCAGACTTTTTCATTCGCAAAGTCGGAATGTGTAAAACGCACTTTGCCGCGGGGGAAAACTGTTTGATGCTCACAAAAAAATTCCTTCGGGAAATTCTTCGATTTTGCGTGCAATTTATCATTCGGTTATGCTATAATAATGATAGAGAAATTCGACCGAAAAGGACACTATGAAAACACTGTTCGTGACCGACCTCGACGGGACCCTCCTCACGAAGGAGGAAAAAGTCTCTCTTTACAGCCGTGAGCACCTGAATGCGCTCATCGGCCGCGGGCTTCTCCTCACCTTTGCGACCGCGCGCTCTGCGTCGAGTGCGCTTCGGGCGGTGGAGGGGCTCCGCCTCAACGTTCCCGCCATCCTCTACAACGGCGGGCTCATCTATCATTTCGGCACGGGCGAGACGCTCTCCTATCACACCTTTTCCGACGAAGAGAAGTACTATGTTCTCTCCGTCTTGCGCGAATATTCTATTCCCGCCGTCGTATTCGGCGCGATCGAGGGGAGGGAGCGGCTGACTTGGAACGCCGACGCCGAGACCTTCGGCATCCGCCGCTACCTCTATAGAAGGCGGGGCGACGACCGTCTCGTTCCCGCCCACACCGACGGGGAGCTCCTCGACGGCTACATCTTCTACTTCAAGTGCATCGGGCCGCGCGAACAGCTCGAAAACGCCTGGAACATTCTCAAGTACGACCCGCGCTTCATCTGCATCTTCCATCAGGAAGTCTATCAGAACGACTTCTGGATGGAGATCTCCCCGCGCGAGGCGACCAAGGCAAACGGCGTGCGCTTTTTGAAGGAGCGTCTCGGCTGCGAGAGGGTAGTCTGCTTCGGCGACACCTCCAACGATTCGGATATGTTCGACGTCTGCGACGAAAAGTACGCCGTCATGAACGCCGACGCATGGCTCAAAGAGAAGGCGACGGGCGTCGTCGGCTATTGCGAGGAGGACGGCGTCGCGAAGTGGCTCGAAGAGAACTTCGACCGCGAGTTCCGCTCATAGGAAGAGGTAGATCCCGCGGAAGCCGAGGAAAAAGCAGTAGAGGTTGAACACGGAAAGAAGGGGGAGGACAAGCATGAGCGCAAGACTTCCCAAGCGGTACTTCATACAGAACATCGCCGCATAGATGGCGACAGACCCCCCAAGCAGGGCGGCAAGCAGCAGTTTTCCGTCCCCCGGGACCTGTTCCCCCGCCTCCGCCGCGTCCCGCTGCCCTTTGAGGAAACGGAACCCGTAGAAGTTGACGGCGAGGATGTACACGGAGAAGAGGACATAAAAGAACGTCATACCGCACACAGTATGTGCGCTTTGAAAATTTTTTCGCGGGAGATCACCATGGAAGAGAAGAAACGGGCGTATATCAGCGTCTACGACAAGACGGGCATCGTGGATTTTTGCCGCTACCTCGTCGAATACGGCTACGAACTCGTCGCGACGGAGGGGACGGCGAACAAACTCCGCGAAAACGACATTCCCGTCCTGTCCGCCCACGACCTCACGGGCTACCCCGAACCCCTCGGCGGCAAGGTCCGCGCGGTGCACCCCGCGATCTACACGGGGATCATCGCGAGCCGCCTCACCCCCGAACAGCTCCGCGAGCTCGACGATAAAGACGTCTTTCCCATCCAGCTCGTCGTCGTCAACCTCTATCCCTTCCGTGAGGACATGGAGGCGGGCGTCTCCTTCGAGGAGGCGGCTTCCCACATCGACGCGGGCGGCGTGGCCCTCCTCGACGCGGCGGCGAAGAACTTCATGCACACCGTCACCGTGTGCGATCCCGAGGATTACGACAGAGTGCTCTGCAACCTTGCGGCGGGGGCGATCCCCGAGGACGAGCGGAAATACCTCACCTACAAGGCATTTTCCTACACGGCGGCGTACGACGCCCTCGTCGCGCAGTATCTTTCCCGCGCCCTCCGCATCTCCTTCCCCAAGACGCTCACGGTGACCTTCGAGAAGGCGCAGGACATGCGCTACGGCGAAAATCCCCATCAGAAGGCGGCGGTTTACCGCGAACCTCTCCTCAAAGAGGGCTCTCTTGCGCGGGCGAAGCAGCTTGCGGGCCCCGCCCTCACCTACAACAGCCTCGGCGACGCGAACACGGCGCTCGAGCTCGTAAAGGAATTCGACTTCCCGACCGTCGTCGTCTGCAAACATTGCGCGCCCTCATGCGTGGGGACGGGCGTCGGCGTATGGGAGGCGTTCGGACGGGTCGCCGAGAGCGATCCGCTCAAGCTTCAAAACGCGATCGTCGCGATCAACGCCGTCGTCGACGCACGCGTTGCCGCCGAGATCGCAAAGTACGCGATCGAAGCGGTGATCGCGGTCGGCTTCACCCCCGAGGCGATGGCGGAACTCCGCTACTCCCGCGAACTCATCCTCCTCGAGATGCCCGACATCCGCAGCAAAGTGCTCTTCTCCACCTTCGATATGACCAAGATCTACGGCGGGCTCCTCGTGCAAAACTACGACACTTCCCTCTGCGGGACGCTCTCCTGCGTGACCAAGCGCAAGCCTACCGAAGGGGAGGCGCGGGCCCTCGTTTTCAACTACAAAGTCGCAAAACATGCGCTCTCGAGCGCGGTCGTCATCGGCACGGAGGACGTCACCTATGGCGTCGGGACGGGACAGGTGAGCCGCTCTCTTGCACTCTCCGCCGCTCTTCAGATCGCGGGGGACAAGACGAAGGGGGCGGTCCTTGCCTCGGAGGCCTCCTTTGCGAGCAAGGAATACTTCGAAGAATGCGTCCGCGCGGGGATCACGGCGGTCGTCTGTACGGGGGAACCCGATGCCGACGCCCTTGCCCTCTGCAACGAAAAGAAGATCGCCGTCCTCGTCAGCGAGGAGCGCCACTTCAAAAATTGAGGAAACACCATGGAATCGCTTCGGGAACTGTATAAAATCGGGAAAGGCCCCTCGAGCTCGCACACGATGGGTCCCGTCCGCGCCATCCTCGACTATTCGAATTCTCATGCGGAAGCATCGCGCTTCCGCATCGTGCTATACGGCTCTCTCGCCCACACGGGGAAGGGGCATTTGACGGACGCCGCCTTAAAGGAGGCCGTTTCGCCCCGCCTTGCCGAAGTTCTCTTCGACTACCGCGACCTCCCGCTCCCGCACCCCAACACCCTCGACATCGAGGGCTTCGACGGGTCGGGAACTTCGCTCGGGAGGGTGCGCTATCTCTCGGTGGGCGGCGGCACCATCCGCCGCGACGGCGAGGCGGAGCCCGAAAAGCGGGAAGTCTATCCCTTCCGCACCTTCGGGGAGATCATGGACTATTGCAAGGCGCACGGCTGTACCCTCGACGGGGTGGTGTACGCCTTCGAGGGGGAGGAGATCAAGGAGTTCCTCCGCGAAGTCTGGCACACGATGGTGCAGACGATCCGCCGCGGGATCGAGGCGTCGGGTCGGCTCCCGGGGCCGCTCGGGGTCGAGAGGAAGGCAAAGACGCTCTTCGAGACGGTCGCGGAGGACGAGGAACCCGAGGCTCGCGAGAAGCGGCACCTCTGCAGTTTCGCCTTCGCGACGAGCGAAGAGAACGCGGGCGGCGGCACCGTCGTCACCGCACCCACATGCGGCGCAAGCGGCGTGCTTCCCGCCGTCCTGTTCTATCTGAGCCGTAAGCACGGCTTTTCGGAGGACCGCGTCCTCGCCGCTCTCGCATCGGCGGGACTGGTCGGCGTGACCGTCAAGCAAAACGCCTCCGTCTCGGGGGCGGAAGCGGGCTGTCAGGCGGAGGTCGGAACGGCGACCGCCATGGCGGCGGCGGCCGTCTGCCGTCTCTTCGAGGCGGGCATCGACGAAACGGAATACGCCGCCGAGATCGCCCTCGAGCACCAACTCGGGCTCACTTGCGACCCGGTGGGGGGATACGTGCAGATCCCCTGCATCGAGCGCAACGCCGTCGCCTCCCTTCGGGCGCTCACGAGCGCGGAGCTGAGCCGCGTCCTCTCGGGAACGCGCAAGATCTCCTTCGATACCGTCGTCAAGACGATGTACGAGACGGGGCGGGACCTCTCCGCCCGCTACCGCGAGACCTCGGAAGGGGGGCTCGCCGCCATCTATAAAAGCTGCGACTGAGGGCATGAAAAAAGAGCGGGGCGACCCGCTCTTTTCATATTCCGTTTATTTTTTCGTGAGGTAGGGCTCAAGCGCCAGCGCAAGCTGATCGGGGCAGGAGGTGTTCTGGCGGCAGCGGATCCCGCGGAGAAGGGGATAGATCTCGTCGGGCGTTCTGCCCTCGACGAGCTTTCCGATGCCCTGCAGATTGCCGCTGCATCCGCCGATGAACTTCACGTTGTGGATGCGGTTCTGCTCATCGAGATCGAACACGATCTGCTTGGAGCAGGTGCCTTTTGTCGAATAGGTTACCATAGTTTCTCCTTTAATCCACGAGCGTTTCGTAGACGACGTTGTAGAGCTCGGAGGCCTTGTCCTCCCACTTCTTATAGATGCGGTTGGCGGTCTTTTTGTCGGGGACGACGAATTTGAGCTCGAGCATGGGTTGGATGGGGGCGAGGATCTTCAAAAAGACGGTATAAGTTCCGTCCTTATTCTGATAGTAGTCCGACTTGCACTCCTGCCGCGTGCGGAACTTCGTGCTGTTGTTCTTGACGAAGCGCGAAATATCCTCCCGCGAGCTCCGCGGGATCTGCGTATAGAAGTTGGCAAGCGTCTCCCGCCCCTCCGGGGTGATGGTGTAGAGGGGATCGTCCGCCCCCGGGATCTCGCAGATGAATCCGTCCGAGAGGAGCTTGTGGATGAGCACGACGCAGTCCATATAATTGATCCAATCGTTGGACGACGTGCACATGTCGAGAATGGTCCGCTCGGAAAGCGGGCTTTCCATCTTGTCGAACACAAACAAGAGCATTAACTTGTTGACGGAAGTCTCGCCTTTTACTTGCATGGGGGACCCTCTTTCTCGGATCGAATCGAACGAGAGACAAATAAGTCGCTTAAATTTTTAAGCGACTTGCCTGTCTCAAAAGTTAGCCTTAAGTTACGCCATGAACTTCTCGAGCTTGGAAAGAAGGTCGGCGCAGTCGTCGCTGTAGATCTCAACGGTGAGGGGCTTGGTCGTGTCGAGACTGAAGAGGCCGAGGATGGACTTCGCGTCGACGACATAGCGGCCGCTGCGGATCACGATCTCGTAGTCGTAGCTCTGCGTGATGTTGACGAATTCTTTGACGCTGCTCGATTTCTCAAGAGAAATGTTGATGGATTTCATGGTGGATTCCTCCCTGAATCTTAATTTTACCCTATTATAACCAAATTCTCTGATAAAATCAAGATATTTCCGAAAAAATTCTTTAATATTTTTTGTTTTTATGTTATAATGGTGGGGAACGAATGAAGCGCGGCGCTTTTTGCCCGCGCACGGAGGACATTTCATGGACGAACGCATCGAACGCATCGAAAAATTTTTAAGCGTTTCAACCGAGCTCATCGAGGGAAAATTCATCAACGCGGACACGAAGATCTCGGAAGTGCTTGCCGCCATCGCGGGGAGCAGGGATCTTACCGAACTCTTTTCCGCCGTCACCCAAGGCTTCGACTTTTCCGCGGCCAAGCGCAACTATCTCCGCTTCCCCGCTGCGGAGGGCGCGGCGCACGGCGTCGCATACCTTCCCGCCGACCGAAGCGAGACGCTTGCCTTCATCTTCTGTCTCTTCGTGGAGATCGACGCGGGCGCGCTTCCCTTCAACGATTTTCTCCTCCGCTACTTCTATGTGGACGGAAGCTACACGGCGAGCTTTTCGGTGTTCACCGAGCGCCTCGTCAAGCCCTTCCGCGACATCGTGCGCGATTGCTATCCCGACGTCGGCAGGCGCGGGAAGTTCGAAAAAGAGCGTCGGGAGCAGGAGGAGCTCGTCGGCGCGATCGCCCGCATCATCCCCGCCGAGAAGGCCCGCCTCAACGGCTTTGCCCTCCGCGAAGAAGAAAAGACGGCGGTCGACGTCCTTCTCTCGGAGGCCGCGGCCGCGGCGGCAAGACGGGAAATTTCCGCTCTCGTCGCCCTCCTTGCGGGGTATAAGTATCTTCTCCGCTACGTCGGCGGGGAGGACAAAAACAGCGCCGAGCTCTTCCGCCTCGCCGCACGGCTGTAATTCGATTTCATCCGAAAGGAAGGGAGAAGGGGATGGACCTTAAGGAAAAGACCGTCAAAAAGCACGTTTTATTCGAGGGGAAGATCGTCACCCTCCGCCGCGACGAGGCGATGCTGCCCGACGGCAAGCCCTGTACCCGCGAAGTGGTCGAGCACCCCGGCGGGGCGGCGATCCTCGCCGTAAGGGAAGGGAAGGTCGCCCTCGTAAAGCAGTTCCGCTACGCCTATATGGAGGAGCTCTTCGAGATCCCCGCGGGCAAGCTCGAGAGGGGGGAGGACGCCGAAAAGGCCGCCCTTCGGGAACTCTCGGAGGAGACGGGGCTCACCGCGGAGCGCGTTTGCCTCCGCTTTGTCCTCTATCCGAGCCCGGGCTACACCGACGAGAAGATCTACATCTTCGAGGCGGAGGGCCTTCGGGAAGGGGACGCCCACCCCGACGGCGACGAATTCCTCGACGTCCGCTTTGTCCCCGTCGAAGAGGTGTTGGAGATGATCCGTTCGGATAAGATCCGCGACGCCAAGACGATCGCAGCCGTTCTCGACTATTCCCTCCGCATCCTCGGAAAATAGACCGAAAAGAAGATCCCCGCGCCGAGCGGGGATCGTTTTGCCTTAACCGTTGTTGCAGCCGCAGCCGCCGCGGAGGGTGTTCCAAAGCTCCGTAAGCGTTCCGTTCTTGCAGAGGCAGTAGAGGCAGGCGGCAAGGATGGGCCAGCCGCATCCCGTGAGTGCGCGCGAGGTGAGAAGGTTGTTCCCGCACGTCCCGAGGATGAGCAGGACGATCAGCATCCAAAGGCAGTTGTTGCCAGAGAGACAATTCATGGTGTTTCCTCCTATTTGCCGCAGAGTATGTAGTCGTGAAGTCTGCGGTTTTCTGTTTCATCATATGGGAAAGGGGCGAAAAATGTTCCCGAGCCCGTTCATTTAGTTGCAAAAGGGCGCATTTCTTGCTATAATAAGAAAAGGGCCGTCCCCATGAGGGAACGATACGCTCGGTCGTATCCCTTACGGACGTTCCCGAATACATTTTTCTGCGGATACCCCGAGGAAGGGGATCCGATGGAGGCAAACATGCAACTCAAACGCTTTTTTACGGCGAAGAACATCGCCTATCTCGCAGTGCTCCTCGCCCTCGTCATCGTCCTTCAGATCTGGGCAAGCGCCATTCCCGTCGGACAGACGGGCGCGACGCTCAACTTCTCCCTCGTCCCGATCGTCCTCGGCGCGATCCTCTTGGGCCCCCTCGGCGGAATGTTCTTGGGGCTTGCCTGCGGGATCGTCGTCCTCATACAGGTCATCGTCCTTGCGGGCAATCCCTTCTATCTTGCGATCTGGACCAACTCTCCCGTCGTGACGACGTTTACCTGCATCGTCAAGACGACGGCGGCGGGGCTCGTCGCGGGGATCGTCTACCGCCTCATCGCGAAGAAGAATTCGCTCGTCGCCGTGTTCGTGGCGTCCGCGCTCGTCCCCGTCATCAACACGGGGCTGTTTATCGTCGGATGCCTGTGCATGAGCGGCACGATCGGCGACTTCGGCGGCGTCGGCGGGTTCGACCTCTTCGTCTTTATCCTCGTCGGGCTCGTCTCCTTTAATTTTTTCATCGAGTTCGCGATCAATCTTGCCCTCTCTCCCGCCATTCACCGCGTAGTGACCGTCGTCGAGAGGCAACTCTATAAGAACAAAAAACATGGGGAGCCCCAAGCCGAAACGGCGGCAGAGGGCTCCGATTCCGGAAACGTATGATCATCTGCATCGACATCGGGAATACCAACATCAAGTATGCCCTCTTCGACGGGGAGAAGCTCAGCTTTTCCTTCCGCGTCGCGACCGATCTCAAGCGTACGTCCGACGAATACGGCGCACAGCTCATCGGAATGCTCTCCATCGCGGGCGTCGGGAAGGAGAAGGTCACGGGCGGGATCTTCTCCTCCGTCGTTCCGTCCCTCGACTATACGATCGACCACATGCTCCGCGTCTACCTCGGCATCAAGCCGATGCAGATCGCGCCCGGGCTCAAAACGGGGCTGAGAATGCGCGCCGACAACGCAAAAGAGGTGGGGGCGGACCGCGTCGTCAACAACGTCGCCGCACTCAAAAAGTACGGCTGCGGCAAGCCGATCGTCATCGTCGACTTCGGCACGGCGACGACTTTCAACATCTTAAACAGTGAGGGCGAATTCATCGGAGGCGTCATCGCCCCCGGGATCAAGGGCTCTCTCGACAGCCTTGTCGGCGGCACGGCGAAGCTGCCGCGCGTCGAGATCGCGGCGCCGAAGAGCGTCATCGCGACGAACACCGTCACCAACATGCAGGCGGGCATCGTGTTCGGGTTCGCGGGGCTCGTCGAATACATCGTAAAGCGCATCAAGCGGGAACTGAAGGAGAGCGACGTCACGACGATCGCGACGGGCGGCTTTTCGGAGACGATCGCACACGAGACCTCCTGCATCGACGTCATCGACAAGACGCTGACGCTCTACGGTCTCAAATATCTATACGATCTCAATTGCACGGAGGAAGCAAAATGAAGAAGGTGGGGGTCGCCATTCTCGGGCTCGGCGTGGTCGGAGGGGGCGCATATCGGATCCTGACGCAAAACAGGGAGTTCTACCGCAACACGCAGGCGGTCGACCTCTTCGTCGAGAGCGTGCTCGAGACAAACGCCGCACGCCTTAACGAGCTCGGCATTCCCGAAGAGCTCTCCTGCTCGAACATCGCCGAGATCGTCTCCGATCCCGACGTCAACATCGTCGTCGAGTGCATCGGCGACGTCGAACGGGCGCGGGAGTACGCACTGGCGGCGCTCAACGCGGGAAAGACCGTCGTCACCTCCGACGCGGAGCTCTACAGCAAGTATTCGCACGAGCTCGAACGGGCGGCCAAGCGGCACAATGCAGGGCTCTTCTTCGGCGCGAGCTGCGTGGGCGGCGTTCCCGCCGTTCGGACCCTCCTCGACGGGGTGCAGTCGAATGCGATCTCCTCCGTCATTGCCGTCGTCAACGGGACGGCGAACGACTTCTTCACCCGCATGGAGAACGGCGCGGGGCACGCACAGGCCCTTCAGGAGGCGCTTTCGGGAAGAGAGGAGGTCGGCGCCTTCTCGGAAAAACTCAGCTTAGACGCCGCCTATCAGCTCTCCATTCTCTCCTCCCTTGCCTTTCACACGAAAATTCCCTTCACGAAGGTCACCCGCGAGGGCATCGAGGGGATCTCCGCGGAGGACGCCGCCGACGCCGCCGCGCTCGGCTACACCTTGAAGTATCTTGCCGTCGGGAAGCGTTCCCGCGAAGGGATCGAAGTGCGCGTCCATCCCGCATTTGTCAAAAAGACCCATCCTCTCTCCGACGTGCGCGGAACGAATAACGCCGTCTGTCTCTCGGGGGATTGGGGCGGCGAACTCCTCCTCTCGGGGGAGGGCGGCGGGGAACTCTCCTCGGGAAGCTCCGTCGTCTCCGACATCTTATATGCGGCGACGCACACCGAACTCCGCTATTCTCCCTTCAAAAACACGACTGCGGCGGCGGAGAAGGACGTAAAGTTCGTCACCGACTTCCGCGGCGCGTACTATCTCCGTCTCACCATATCCGACGGAACGGGCACGCTTGCGAAACTCGCCTCCGTGTTTGCGCGGAGCGGCATCTCCTTCGATCGCATCGTCCGCCGCGACGGCGGCGCGGAGGAGGGGCGGGCGACCCTTGCGATCGTCACCCGCGAAACGCACGAACAGGCGCTTAAGACCGCCGTTTCAAAACTTGCCGCGATGGACCTCGGAAGGGCGGGTTCCGTCCTCCGCGTCGTACGCTGAAACCGCTTCCCCGCAAGGGGAAGTTTTGCTATGAAGTGTTTTCTCCTCGTCAATCCCTATTCGAAGTCGGAGGCCGAACGCTATCAGCCGAAGCGCCTCTCTTCCGCGCTGAGTGCCCGCGGCGTCCTCTGCACCCTGCTCGAAAACCGCTATCTCACGTCGATCTCCGACGGGAAGTTTTCTTCTTTTCTCGAAGGATTCGACTTCGGCGTCTATTTCGACAAGGATAAGTACGCCCACCGCATCCTCGAGGGGGCGAATTTACGCCTCTTCAACCGTGCCGAGGCGGTCGAGCTGTGCGACGACAAGGCGCTCACCGCCATCGAACTCGTAAAACACGGCATTCCGACGCCCGACATGATCGCCGCGCCCCTCTGCTATACGGACGGCGCCGACGAGCGGGCGGAGGAAATTGCGGAAAGGCTCGGGCTGCCCGTCGTCGTCAAGGAGTGCTACGGCTCCCTCGGGAAGCAAGTTTACCTTGCTAAGACGCCCGAAGAGCTCGCGGCGCTCAGCCGCCGCCTTCTCCGCGTGCCGCACCTCTATCAGAAGTTTATAAAGGAGAGCGCGGGGCGGGACCTTCGCGTCATCTGCGTGGGCGGAGAGCCCGTCGCGGCGATGATCCGAACTTCTCCCCGCGATTTCCGCTCGAACATCGGGCTCGGCGGGAAGGGGGAGGGGTGCGAAGTCCCGTCGGAGGCAAGAGCGCTTTCCCGTCTCGTCTCGAAGGCCCTCTCTCTCGACTATTGCGGGATCGACTTCCTCTTCTCGAAGGAGGGGCTCACCGTCTGCGAGGTCAACTCCAACGCCTTCTTCGGCGGCATCGAAAAGGCGACGGGAAAGGACGTCGCGGGGGCGTTTGCCGACCATATCTGCAGAGAAATGCGCCTTTAAGCAAAGAAAGCCCGCCGTCTGTCCATGGCAGACGGCGGGCTTTTGCATATCAAATTATCCGACGATGAGATTGACGAGGCGCCCGGGGACGACGACGCACTTTCTTACCGTCTTTCCCTCGATGCGTTCGGCAATTTCGGGAAGGGCGCGGACGAACGCTTCGACCTTGGCGGCGTCGTAATCGCTCGGGATCATGACCTTTGCGACGATCTTGCTGTTGATCTGGACGGCGTATTCCTTTTCGTCGAGACGGAGGGCGTCGGGATCCTCCTTCGGGTAGGACTGTTCAAAGACGGAGCCGCGGTCGCCGATCGTCTCCCACAGCTCCTCCGAGAAGTGGGGCGCGCAGGGGGCAAGGAGAAGGACGAGGTCCTTCGCCGCCGCACGGATGAGGGCGAAGTTCTTGTTCGCGAGGTTGTCGTACTTTGCGAGGGCGTTGACGAACTCCATGATCCGCGCGATCGCGGTATTGAAGGAGAACGCCTCCATGTCCCGTGCGACGCGGGAGATCGCATAGTTGCGCGCATAGTCGAGCGCCTTTTCCTCCGCGCCGTAGTCCTGTTCGGTCTTGGGAACTTTATATTCGGCGATCTTTAAGACGAGTTTTTCGACGCGGTCGAGGAACTTTGCGATCGCCTTGATGCCGTCGTCGTTCCACGGCCCGCCCTCCGTATAGGAGAACCCGAACATGAGGTAGAGGCGGAAGGCGTCCGAACCGTACGTCTCGACGTATTCGTCGGGAGAGACGATGTTGCCGTGCGACTTGCTCATGCGGTTTCCGTCGGGCCCGAGGATGACCCCCTGATGCACGAGGCGGAGGAAGGGCTCGTCGAAGTCGAGATAGCCCATATCCCGAAGCGCCTTGGTGAAGAACCGCGCATAGAGGAGGTGCATGCAGGAGTGCTCCGCGCCGCCGACGTAGGTATCGACGGGGAGCATGCGGTCGACCTCTTCACGGCTGAAGGGCTCGTGGTCGTTCTTCGCGTCCGCATAGCGCAGATAGTACCAGCTCGAACAGACGAAGGTATCGAGGGTGTCGGGGTCGCGAAGGGCCTTCCCGCCGCACTTCGGACAGGTCGTATTCATGAATTTTTCGTGTTTTGCGAGGGGGGACTTCCCGTCGGGACGGAATTCGACGTCGTAGGGGAGCTTGACGGGCAGTTCCTTCTCGGGAACGGGCACCGCGCCGCACTTTTCGCAGTGGATAATGGGAATGGGGGCGCCCCAGTAGCGCTGGCGGGAGACGAGCCAGTCGCGCAGGCGGTAGTTGACCTTTTTCCCGCCCTTGCCGATCTTGGAGATGTACGCCGCGATCGCGTCCCGCGCCTCGTCGCCGAACAGCCCGTCGAAGTTGAGGGAACCGCGGACGATGCCGTCCTCACAGAAGGGGAGTTCGGTCTCCCCGCCCTGTTTTTCGATGACTTTGACGATGGGGAGGCCGTACTTTTGCGCAAAGGCAAAGTCGCGCTCGTCGTGTGCGGGGACGGCCATCACCGCACCCGTGCCGTAGGTCGCGAGCACATAGTCCGCAAGATAGATGGGGATGCGGTTCCCGTTCACGGGATTGATCGCATACGAGCCCGTAAACACCCCCGTCTTTTCGCGGGTGGAGGAGAGCCGTTCGATCTCGTTTGCCTTGGACGCCTCGAGAATGTACGCCTCGACTTCCTCCCTCTGTTCGGGGGTCGTCAGCTTGCGTGCGAGGGGATGCTCGGGCGCAAGGACGACGTAGGTGACGCCGAACACGGTGTCGCAGCGGGTCGTATAGACGCGGATGGGCTCTCCGCTCTCCGTTTCGAATTCGATCTCGCAGCCGGTGGACTTCCCGATCCAGTTGCGCTGCATATTCTTTGTCTTTTCGGGCCAATCGAGGCCGTCGAGCCCCGAAAGGAGCTCCTCCGCATACTCGGTGATCTTGAAGAACCACTGCGTGAGGTTTTTCCGCACGACGACGCTCGAGCAGCGTTCGCACTTCCCCTCGACGACCTGTTCGTTCGCGAGCACGGTATTGCAGGAAGGACACCAGTTGACGGGCGCCTCCTTGCGGTAGGCGAGGCCGTTTTTATACAGCTGGAGGAACATCCACTGCGTCCACTTGTAGTAGCTCTCGTCGCAGGTCCTGACCTCCGCCGACCAGTCGAACATCGCACCCATCGCACGGAGCTGATGTTCCATCGTCTCGATGTTCTTCTCGGTGGAATCCTTGGGGTGCACGCCCGTTTTAATCGCATAGTTCTCCGCGGGGAGCCCGAACGCGTCGAATCCCATCGGCTGGAACACATTGTAGCCCTGCATGCGCTTGAAGCGGGCATAGCTATCCGTGGGGCCGTAGTTGTACCAGTGCCCGACATGCAGTTTCGCCCCCGAAGGGTAGGAGAACATCTCGAGGACGTAGAGCTTTTGGGTGTCCGACTTCCTGTCGAAGTGATTGAGCTTCGTTTTCTCCCAGCGCTGCTGCCACTTGCGTTCGACCGATTTGAAATCCATAACGAAAAGAAACCTCTATAAATACGTTCTATTCTATTTTACACGATAAAAAAGGGAAAGTCAAGCGAGACTCCCATATATTTCCCGATTTTATCGTCGGAAGGGGCAAAAAGCCGATAAATAAATCGCCGCGATCGGCATACAATAAGGTTGTGGAAGAAATTACGGTTTCGGACGGGAGCGAAAGAAGCTCCTTCATCACCTATTTATACAACGCGGTCGTGGGGGAGGCCGTGCGGCAGGGCGGGAGCGGGGAGCTCCTCTTCGGCGACGACAGGACCGCCCTCCGTCTCCGCCTCCCGGAAGGAGGAAAGGGCGCCGTTTCCCTCCTTTTTAGTAAAATCGCCGAGGTCGTCGGCATCGGATATAAGTACCTCTTCCTTCGGGAAAAACTCAAAACGCAGCTCTCCTCGCGGGAGGAAAAGCTGCTCTCCGCCGCACTCATCGCAGCCGACCTCGAGGGGGACCTCCGCTTCATCCGCGGCAGAATGGAGAAGGGGAGCGCCTTTCACATCGACGGATTTTATTCCTTCCGCCTTGCGGCCCTCCGCGAGAAGTGGACGCGCATCGCGGAGTACGTCCCCGTAAGTTTCTCCTCGGCGGACCTTAAAAAGTTCTGCGAGTTCCTCGTGGGGGAGAGCACGCACAAAATTTACCTTAAGGGGAACGTCGTTTTCGGGGAGAACTTTGCACCCCTTCGAAGGAGCCGCCTCACGGGGGAGGAGGACGTCGAGACGGAGATCCTCCTCTCGGACGCGGGGTTTGTCTACTGCCTCGGGGAGGTCGACGGCGCGGTGGGAGATTTTCTTCAAAAATATTATGCGGACCGCGCGATATTTTCTTGACAAACGCAAAAGAAAGTCCTACAATAAAAACCACGGAGACAAGTAGCGCCGCGCCCATCCCCCAGAGAGCAGACCCTCGGCTGTGAGGTTTGCGGAAGGCACGGAAGGCGAAACCGCTCCCGCACGAAAAACTCAAGTTGAGCGGCGCCGCAAAAGCGGCGCAATTAAGGTGGAACCGCGCGAGAAATTGCGTCCTTAAATTTTCCCCGGAAAGGGGGATTTTAAGGGCGTTTTTTATTGTTATAAGCCGTTTCGCGAAGTACTATGCCAGACATAAAACCGCGATACGGTCGCAAAAAACGCATATTTTGCCCCAAAACGCTCGAATTTTCCAAAAAGGAGAAAAACCATGAACATCACGCTGAAAAACGGGGATACGCTCTCTCTCGAAGAAGGTGCGACCGCACTTGCCGCCGCACAGGAAATTTCGGAGGGCCTTGCCCGCGCCGCCGTCGCCGCCCGCGTAAACGGCAAACTTGTCGACCTCACCTCTCCGCTTTCGGAGGGCGATTCGCTCGAGATCGTCACCCTAAAGGAAAAGGAGGGGCTCGAAGTCTACCGCCACACCTGCGCGCACGTCCTTGCGCAGGCCCTCAAGACGGTTTTCCCCACCTGCAAACTTGCGATCGGCCCCGTCATCGAGAACGGCTTCTACTACGACGTCGACTTCAAGACGCCCATAACGCTCGAGGACTTCTCCAAGATCGAGGCGGAGATGAAGAAGATCATCAAGAGCAATCTTCCCATCGAGCGCTTCACCCTCCCCCGAGAGGAGGCGATCGCCCTCATGAGCAAGTACCACGAAAATTACAAGGTGGAACTCATTCAGGACCTTCCCGAGGACGCCGAGCTCTCCTTCTACCGCCAAGGGGCGTTCACCGACCTCTGCCGCGGCCCGCACCTTCCCTCGACGGGAAAAATCAAGGCCTTCAAGCTCATCTCCATCGCGGGCGCCTATTGGCGCGGCGACGAAAAGAAGAAGATGCTCACCCGCATCTACGGCACCGCTTTTGCGAAGAAGGAGGAGATGGACGAGTACTTCGCCATGCTCGAAGAGGCGAAGAAGCGCGACCACATCAAGCTCGGCAAGGAGCTCAAACTCTTCGCCCTCCTCAACGAGGGCAAGGGCTTCCCGTTCTTCCTCCCGAACGGCATGATCTTAAAGAATCTCCTCGTCGACTACTGGCGGCAGCTGCATCGGCGTGAGGGGTACGTCGAGGTTCAGACGCCCATCATCATGACCCGTTCCCTCTGGGAAAATTCGGGGCATTGGGACCATTATAAGGACAATATGTACACGACGAAGATCGACGGCGAAGATCATGCGGTCAAGCCCATGAACTGCCCCGGCGGCATGCTCGTCTATAAACTGTACCCGCACAGCTATAAAGATCTCCCCATCCGCATGGGGGAACTGGGACTTGTCCACCGCCACGAAAAGAGCGGCCAGCTCCACGGCCTCATGCGCGTGCGCTGCTTCACACAGGACGATGCGCACATCTTCATGCTCCCCGAACAGATCACCGATGAAATCAAGGGCGTCGTCCGGATCATCGACGAAGTGTATTCCCTCTTCGGCTTCCGCTATCACGTCGAACTCTCCACCCGCCCCGAAAACAGCATGGGCAGCGACGAGGATTGGGAGGCCGCGACCGAAGCCCTCAAAACGGCGCTTCATGAACTCGGGCTCAAGTACGTCGTCAACGAGGGCGACGGCGCCTTCTACGGCCCCAAGATCGACTTCCACCTCGAGGACAGCATCGGGCGGACGTGGCAGTGCGGGACCATTCAGCTCGACTTCCAGATGCCGCAGCGCTTCGAGCTCGAGTACGTGGGGGAGGACGGGCAGAAACACCGCCCGATCATGATCCACCGCGTCGTGTTCGGCTCCATCGAACGCTTTATCGGCATCCTCATCGAGCACTTCGCGGGGAAATTCCCCGTTTGGCTCTCTCCCGTACAGGTCAAAGTGCTTCCCGTCACCGACCGCGCCGCCGAGTACGCCGAGGCCCTCGTCAAGGAGATGGAAAGCTGCGGCATCCGCGCCGAGGCCGACCTCCGCAAGGAAAAACTCGGCAGGAAGATCCTCGACGCCGAGAACGAAAAGGTGCCCTATAAACTCGTCATCGGCGACAAGGAGTCGGAGACGGGCACGGTCTCCGTGCGCAAACGCGGCGAAGGGGACATCGGCTCCATGAACAAGGAGGACTTCTTCGCCCTCGTCAAACAGCAAAACGACGACAAAGTCATCTTCTGAGAAAGCAAATCTCCCCGCGGTCCCCGCGGGGAGATTTGCTTATAAGCCGTTTATTTTTATTTTTCGCAAGGGTTTTGCGGAAAAATCGGCACAAGATCGGAAAAAGTTCTTAAAATGAGTTGACAGAGCTCCCCGTTTGTGCTATTCTTATCTTTGTCAAGCAGAAGCAGACCCTTCTCCCCGTCAGGCAAGCGCTCTACGGGTCAATGAAATCGGAATTGCCGCGGCGGCCGCCGCGCATCATCTTCGATCGGGTTGTGCTTTTGCGCAGCCCGTTTTCTATTTCGAAGCGGGGGAACCCAAATATCTGAGAGGAATATGGCAGTCAAGAATCAGAATCAGTTGAATGGCGAGATCCGCGACCGCGAGGTCAGGGTGATCTCTCCGACGGGGGAAATGCTCGGCATCATGTCGTCGCGCGAGGCGCTCCGCCTTGCGGAGGAGGAGGGGCTCGACCTCGTCAAGATCTCTCCGGGGGCGATCCCGCCCGTCTGCAAGATCATGGACTACGGCAAGTTCAAGTTCGAACAGGCGAAAAAGGAGAAGGAGAACCGCCGCAACCAAAAGGTCGTCGAGCTCAAGGAGGTCCAGCTCTCCATGACGATCGACGTCGGCGATCTCAACGTCAAGGCGAAGCAGGCGACGAAGTTCCTCGAGCAGGGGAACAAAGTCAAGGTGACGATCCGTCTCCGCGGCCGTCAGATGGCGCATGCAAACCTCGCGAAGGACGTCATCATGAACTTCTGCGAAATGCTCAAAGAGGTCAGCACGATCGAGAAGCCGCTCAACGTCGAAGGGCGCAATCTCATCCTCATTTTGGGGCCGATCAAAAAGTAATTTCACCCCTTCGGGCGAAAATAAATTCGAAAACATAATCATTGGAGGATAAAGGTATGCCGAAACAGAAATCGCACAGCGGTTCGAAGAAGCGCTTCTGGCTCACGGGCACCGGCAAGGTGAACCGTGCCCACGGCGGCAAGAACCACAAAGCGGAAACCAAGAACAGAAAGAGAAAGAGAAATCTTCGCCAGTCGACGCTTGTCTCCGAAACGCAGGAGAACACCGTCAAGAGAATGATTCCTTACAAGGACTAACGGGAGGGAGAGACCATGCGAATTAAAAGAGGCGTAAACGCAGTCAAGAAGCGGAGAAAGATCTTCAAACTTGCGAAGGGCTATTTCGGCTGCAAGAGCAAGAACTATCGCATCGCGCGGCAGGCGGTCATGAAGTCGCTGCAGTATGCGTATGTCGGGAGAAAGAGAAGAAAGCGCGATATGCGCAGTCTCTGGATCGCCCGCATCAACGCAGGCGCGCGGGAGAACGGGCTTTCCTATTCCAAGTTCATGCACGGGCTCAAAGTCGCCGGCATCGAACTCAACCGCAAGGTCCTTGCCGACCTCGCCTACAGCGACAAGCAGGCATTTGCGGAACTGTGCGGGAAGGCGAAAGCTGCATTCTGAGAAGAGAAAGGCCTTTCCATGAAAGGCTTTTTTCGCACGGAAAATGGTCATCACATCCAAAAACAATCCCATCGTAAAGGAGCTCGCCTCCCTCAAGGAAAAGAAGGGGCGGCGGGAGCGGGGGACCTTCCTCGTCGAGGGCGATAAAATGGTCCTCGAGTGCATCGAAAGCGGCATGCGGATCGTGCGGCTCGCCCTTGCTTCGACGAAGGAACGCGCCGCGCTCTCAAAAGCGTCCTTTTTGAAGGACGCCCTCTCGGGGGGCGAAGTCGTCCTTCTCGGGGAGGACGCCTTCCGCTTCGTCTCCGACGAAAAGACGCCGCAGGGCATCGTCGCGGAGGTCGGGATCCCGAGCGTCGAAGCAGCGCCGCCGACGGGGCGCTGCCTCTTCCTCGACGGGCTCTCCGATCCCGCAAACGTGGGCGCAGTCATACGGACTGCCGCCGCGTCGGGCTACCGCGAGATCTACCTTGCCGATTGCGCCGATCCCTATTCGCCGAAGAGCGTGCGCGCTTCGATGTCGGGCGTGTTCTTTTGCAAGCTCATGCGCGGCTCGAGGGAGGAACTTTTGGAAGCGCTCGGGGGCGTGCCCCTCATCGCGGCGGATATGGAGGGGGAGAACGTCTTTTCCTTCCTCCCGCCCGAATTGCATTGCATCTGCATCGGGAACGAGGGAAACGGCCTTTCGGAACTTGTCCGCTCCCGTGCGGAATACACCGTCGGGATCCCCATGCGGGAACCCGTCGAAAGTCTCAACGCCGCGGTCTCCGCGGGGATCATGATGTACCTCTTGGGGTACGCAAAGCAGGAAAGGAGATAAAATCATGTCCGGACACAGCAAATGGCATAACATTCAGGCAAAGAAGGGCAAGGCGGACGCCGCAAGAGGGCGGCTGTTCACCAAGATCGGCAGGGAGATCGCCGTCGCGGCAAAGGGGAACCCGAACCCCGCGACCAACTCCAAACTTGCCGACGTCATCGCCAAGGCCAAGGCGGCCAACATGCCCAACGACAACATCGAACGCTCGATAAAGCGCGCCGCGGGCGAACTCGGCGATCGGGAGTTCAAGGAACTCACCTACGAAGGGTACGGCGTCGGCGGGGCGGCGGTCATCATTTCCACCCTCACCGACAACAACAACCGCACGGCGGGCGACGTCCGCGCGATCATGTCCAAGTGCGGCGGCGCACTCGGCACGACGGGCAGCGTCTCCTATATGTTCGACAACAAGGGCCTCATCGTCGTGGAACGCACCGCAGGGCTCTCGGAGGACGATATCACCGAGTACGCGATGGACGCGGGCGCGGACGACGTCGTCGCCGCGGAGGACGCCTTCGAGATATACACGTCGGTCTCCGCCTTTTCCGAGGCAAGAAAGTACCTCGAGGGGAAGGGCCTCACCTTCCTTCAGGCGGAGCTCACGATGATCCCGCAGAGCAAGATCGTCCTCGACGGCGAAAAGCTCGAGAGCTTCCGCAAGATGCTCGACAAGCTCGAGGAGAACGACGACGTGCAGAACGTCTACCACAACGTCGACCTCCCCGACGACGAGGAAGAGGAATAAAAGCGCATTAAAAAATCCGTCTGCCGAGGCAGACGGATTTTTTGTGTCTTGTTCAGGCAACCTTTTCGACGGTCGCGCCGAAGGGGGTAAAGGCAAGCCCCGCGAGCTTGAAGCACTGCTTGCCGAAGGGGATGCCGATAATGGTGATGCACCAGATGATCCCCGAAAGGCCGAAGCCGATCGCAAGCACGAATCCGCCGAAGATGATCCAGATGACGTTTGCGATGGGGTGGCTGCCGAAGTTCTTGGCGGCGACTCTGCCGAAGGGCCAGAACGCGAGCTTCGAGAGCTTGAAGCACTGTTTGCCGAAGGGGATGCCGATGATGGTGATGCACCAGACGATCCCATAGACAAACCACACGATCCCGAGCCAGAGCCCCGAGAACAGGAACCAAAGAATGTTGCCGATGGTTTTCATAATTCTCTCCTTGGAGGTTTTTCACTATCTTATCACATTCGGAAAGCCCCGTCAAGGGATTCTTCGGGGAAAAATCAAATTTTGTGAGAAAAAGTCGAAATAAGTCGAAAAGGGCAAAAAAACAAGGAAAGCTCCCCGAAAAAGGGGAGCTTTCGCATCATTTTCTTCTCGAAAGTTCGGAAATGGCGGCGTTGAGGAAGTACTCCGCGGTGGAATTCTTGCGAATGATCTCCTTGGCACCCTCGAAGGAACACCAGCGCGCCTCGGCGATCTCTTCGCCTGCGGAGATCTCGCCATCCTCGGCGGTGACGATGAACCCGAGCATGAGGATATCCTTCGCGTCGTGATAGCGCGACCCGAGATACCGCCATTTGACGGCGGCGAGGTTGGTCTCCTCGCGCAGTTCGCGCGGGATCGTCTTTTCCGCGCTCTCACCCTTCTTCACATAGCCCGCGAAGAGCTTGAAATCGTCGTCGCCGACGTGCTTTGCGAGAAGGATCCGGCTTTCCGACCGGTCTACGACAACCATCGATACGGCGACGGGGAAGAAGGGGAACTTGAATTTACGGCACTTGTCGCAATAGGGCACGAGCCCTTCGTTTTCGAGAAAACGAAGCGAAAGTTTTTCGCCGCAGTCTCTGCAAAACATACCTTTTCTCCTCCCGTAGTTTTCATATTATTTTACCGCAAAGGAATGCGATTGTCAACCCTTTTCTGTGAAAAAAATGCAAAAAACAAAGTATTTATGTAAAATCATCGCAAATTCCGCCCCCAAAGAGGGAAAAATCGTCCGAAAACTTCCGAAAACGAACTTCCGCGCTTCGGCAAAAAGGTCGAAGGAAGTGCGTCGCGAATGCTTGACAAGCGCGCGCGTTCCATAGTATAATGGTATGTAATTTTGTTTCGGGGCGAAAATTCCGCCCCGGAGCCGAAGGAGAAAGCATGCTTACATCTGTCTGCGGGATCAACTGGGGCGACGAAGGAAAGGGCAAGATGGTCGACCTTCTCTCCGAGGACTACGACATCGTCTGCCGCTATCAAGGGGGCAACAACGCGGGACACACCGTCATCAACGAACGGGGGAAGTTCGTCCTCAACCTGCTCCCTTCGGGGATCTTGCGCGAAAACGTCGTCAACGTGCTCGGGATGGGGATGGTCATCGACATCCGTCACCTTGCGGAAGAGATGGCACGCCTTCGGGAGAAGGGGGTGAAAATTTCCCCCGCCAACCTCAAAATTTCCGACCGCGCCGAGATCACGATGCCCTATCATGTGCTTCTCGACTGCCTCGAAGAGGAGCGGCTCAAGGATAAGAAGTTCGGCTCCACCCGCCGCGGCATCGCGCCCGTGTACGCCGACCGCTTCATGAAGAAGGGCTTCCGCATGGGCGAACTCTTCGAGCCCGACCGTCTCTATTCCCGCGCGAAAGAGATCGTCGAGTGGAAGAACCTCACGATCGAGGGCGGGTATCACCATGCGCCCATCACGGCGGAGGAGATCGTCGAATACTTCAAAACGTACGGCGAACCTCTCAAAGAATATATCACCGACGTCGGCCTCTACCTCAACGAGGCCGCCAAAGCGGGCAAGAAAATCATGTTCGAGGCCCAGCTCGGCGCCCTCCGCGACGTCGACTACGGCATCTGGCCCTACACGTCGAGCTCTCTCACGATCGCGGCCTATGCGCCCATCGGGGCGGGCGTTCCCAACCTCAAACTCGACCGCTCCATCGGCATCATGAAGGCCTATTCGACCTGCGTCGGAGAGGGCCCCTTCACGGCGGAATACTTCGGCGAAGAGGCCGAAAAGCTCCGCGCCGCGGGCGGGGAATACGGCGCCGCGACGGGACGGCCGAGAAGGGTCGGTCCCTTCGACGTCGTCGCCTCCTCCTACGGCATCCGCTGTCAGGGGGCGGACGAGGTCGTCCTCACCAAGCTCGACATCCTCTCCATCTACGAGGAGATCGAAGTGTGCGTCGCCTACGAACTCGACGGCAAGCGCATCACCGACTTCCCGTATCCCGCTCTTCTCGACCGCTGCAAGCCCGTCTACGAGAAGGTCAAGGGCTGGCACACCGACATTTCGAAGTGCAGGAAAAAGGAGGAGCTCCCGAAGGAGGCGCTCGACTATATCGCCTACCTCGAGAGGGCGTGCTCCTGCAAGATCACCTACGTTGCGGTCGGCCCCGAGCGGGACGCCGTCATCAAACTCTGAGCATAATACGAGAAAGACAAGCATAAAAGAATGAAAGTTCCCTTCGTCAAGATGCACGGCATCGGCAACGACTATCTCTATTTCGACGCGTTCGACAGGTCCTTTTCCGACCCGTCGGCGCTTGCCGTCCGCCTCTCCGAGCGCCGTTTTTCGGTGGGGGGAGACGGGATCATCCTCGTCGAAAGGAGCGACGTCGCCGACGGCAGAATGCGCATGTTCAACGCCGACGGCAGCGAAGGGAAGATGTGCGGGAACGGCATCCGCTGCGTCGGAAAATTCCTGCACGACTTCAAGGGGATAGGTAAGGACGTTCTCACCGTCGAGACGCTCTCGGGCGTCAAGACGCTCAAACTCGAACTTCGGGGCGGGGAAGTTGTTGCCGCGGAAGTGGATATGGGTGCGCCCGAACTTGTCCCCGAACGGATCCCCGCACGCTTTTCGGGCTCCCGCGCGGTCGGCGTTCCGCTCACCGTCATGGGAAGAGAATACAAGGTCACATGCGTCTCGATGGGCAATCCGCACTGCGTCGTCTTTACGGAGGACCCCGCCGCGCTCGATTTAGAGCATATCGGCCCCGCTTTCGAGCATTCTCCCGCCTTCCCCGAACGGGTAAATACCGAATTTATCCGCGTCGAAGGGAAAAACGAGCTTTCGATGCGCGTCTGGGAGCGGGGGAGCGGAGAGACTTGGGCGTGCGGCACGGGCGCATGCGCCGCCGCCGTCGCAAGTATTCTGAACGGTTACTGCAAGGAAGGGGAACCCATCCTCGTGCACCTTCGGGGCGGGGACCTTACGATCGTCTACGACGGGACGACCGTTCTCATGCGCGGCCCCGCGGAGGTCGCCTTCACGGGAGAAGTGGAAATCGGGAGATAAGAGGTTACTATGACGAAATACATCTTTGTAACGGGGGGTGTCGTTTCGGGGCTCGGGAAGGGCATCACGGCGGCGTCGCTCGGACGGCTCCTCAAAATGCGCGGCTACAAGGTCGCCTCGCAAAAACTCGACCCCTATATCAACATCGACCCGGGGACGATGAGTCCCTTCCAGCACGGCGAAGTGTTCGTCACCGAGGACGGCGCGGAGACCGACCTCGACCTCGGCCACTACGAGCGCTTCATCGACGAAAACCTCAACCAATTCTCCAACCTCACGACGGGGAAGGTGTATTGGAACGTCCTCAACAAGGAGCGTGCGGGGGAGTACCTCGGGCAGACCGTTCAGGTCATTCCGCACGTCACCAACGAGATCAAATCGTTCATCTATAAAGTGGGAAAGGCGACGGACGCCGACATCGTCATCACCGAGATCGGCGGGACGACGGGCGACATCGAGAGCCAGCCCTTCCTCGAAGCCATCCGTCAGGTCGCCCGAGAAGTCGGCCGCGAGAACTGCTGCTTCATCCATGTGACCCTCGTGCCCTACATTTCGGGCTCCTGCGAATTCAAGAGCAAACCCACCCAGCACTCCGTCAAGGAATTGCAGGGGATGGGGATCTCCCCCGACATCATCGTCGCCCGCGTCGACGAACCCATGCCCGCCTCCATACGGGAGAAGATCGCGATGTTCTGCAACGTCGCCCCCGAGTGCTGTATCGAGAACCTCACCGTGCCCGTCCTCTACGAGGCGCCCATGATGCTCGAGCGCAGCAACTTCTCCTCGACGGTATGCAGGATCCTCCGCCTCGATCCCAAAGAGATCGACACCTCGGAGTGGGAGGACATGCTTGCCCGCATCCATGCACGGAGCAAGACGGTGACGATCGCCCTCTGCGGCAAGTACGTTCAGCTCCACGACGCCTACCTCTCGATCGCCGAAGCGCTTGCGCACGGCGGGTACGAGACGGACGCAAAGGTGGAGATCCGCTGGGTCGACACCGAAAAACTCACCAAAGCCAACGTGGAGGAGGTCCTTTGCGGCGTCGACGGCGTCCTCATCCCGGGCGGATTCGGCATCCGCGGCATCGAGGGGAAGGTGGAGGCCTGCCGCTACGCCCGCGAACGCAACATTCCCTACCTCGGCATCTGCCTCGGCATGCAGGTCGCCGTCATCGAGTTCGCCCGCAACGTGCTCGGCATCGAGGACGCCAACTCCTCGGAGTTCGTCCCCGAAGGGGAACACTCCGTCATCGACCTCATGCCCGACCAGTACGGCGTCAAGATGGGGGGGACGATGCGCCTCGGCGCCTATCCCTGCCTCATCCTCGGCGACCGCCTCAAAAAGGCGTACGGACAGGAACTCGTGCAGGAACGCCACCGCCACCGCTTCGAGTTCAACAACGACTACCGCGAAGCGTTCGAAAAGGGAGGGATGACGATCGCAGGCACTTCGCCCGACGGGCACCTCTGCGAGGCGGTCGAACTCGACAGCAACGACTTCTTCGTGGGCGTCCAGTTCCACCCCGAATTCAAATCCCGTCCCAACTGCGCCCATCCGCTCTTCCGCGAATTCATCCGCGCCGCGGTTCGGCATCGGAAGTAAGACTATGAAGATCAATCGGCACTTTCTCGAACTCAAAGATTCCTACCTCTTTGCGACGGTGGGGGCGAAATACGCCGCCTACACCAAGGCGCACCCCGAAAGGAAGGTCATCAAACTCTCCATCGGGGACGTCACGCGGCCGCTTGCGCCCGTCGTCATCGAGGCGATGCACCGCGCGGTCGACGACCTTTCCCGCGTCGAGACCTTCCGCGGCTACGGCCCCGACCAGACTTGCTACGCCTACGACGCCCTGCTCGATTCCATCCTCGGCAGCTATGCAAGGAAGGGGGTGACCCTCGAAAAGGGGGAGCTCTTCATCTCGGACGGCGCGAAATCCGACCTTGGCAACCTCCTCGACATCTTCTCGACGGAGAACACCGTCCTCGTGCCCGATCCCGTCTATCCCGTCTACGTCGACACGAACATCATGGCGGGGCGGCGCATCCTCTATGCGGACGCCAACGAGAAAAACGGCTTTCTGCCCCCTCCCCCGAAGGAGAAGGCAGACCTCATCTATATTTGCTCTCCCAACAATCCGACGGGCGCCGCGTACGACCGTGCGGGGCTCAAGGCGTGGGTCGACTACGCCCGCCGCGAGAACGCCGTCATCCTCTACGACGCCGCCTACGAATATTTCATCGACGACAAGGCGCTTCCCCGCAGCATCTACGAGATCGAAGGGGCGAAGGAATGCGCGATCGAAGTGTGTTCCTATTCCAAGACGGCGGGCTTTACGGGCGTGCGCTGCGGATATACCGTCGTGCCCGAGGCGCTTGTTCGGGAGGGGACTTCCTTAAACCGCCTTTGGGCGAGACGCCAATCCACCAAATTCAACGGCGTCAGCTACGTCTCGCAGATGGGGGCGGCGGCAGTCTTTTCGGAGGAGGGCGAACGCCAGATCCGCGAAAATCTTGCCTATTACCGCGAAAACGCTCTTCGCATCGCGGCTTGCCTCGACGGGGCGGGCGTCCCCTATACGGGCGGAAAAAATTCGCCTTATCTTTGGATGAAATGCCCCGGAAACACCGACAGCTGGACCTTTTTCGACCGCCTTCTCGAGGAGGCAAACGTCGTCGGCACCCCCGGCAGCGGCTTCGGGAAGAACGGCGAAGGGTACTTCCGCCTGACCGCATTCGGCACGGCGGAGAATACGCGTGAAGCATGCGACCGTCTTGCAAAGTTCTTCGCGCAATATGATCGCAAATAAGGTTTTTTATGGAAAATACGAGAAAGGCGGGCGTCCTTTGCCACATTTCCTCCCTTCCGGGGAAGTACGGCATCGGGTCGCTCGGCATAGAGGCGTTCCGCTTTGCAAAGCTCTTGCATAAGTCGGGCGTCAAAGTTTGGCAGCTTCTCCCGCTTGCGCAGACGGGGTACGGCGATTCGCCCTATCAGTCCGTCTCCTGCACGTCGGGCAATCCCTATTTTATCGACCTCGACCTCCTTGCCGAGGAGGGGCTCCTCAAAAAGGAGGAGCTCAAGGCCTCGAAATGCGACGGGAAGGTCGACTATTGCGCGCTGTACGAGACCCGCTATCCGCTCCTTCGTAAGGCGTTCTCCCGTTTTCCCTTCGACAACGCCGACTTCCGCGCCTTCGTCAAGACGGGAAAGTACGAGGACTACGCCCTCTTCATGACCGCCAAGACGGTGTACGGCGGGGCGCCCTTCTGCGACTGGGAGGAGCCCGTCAAGCGCCGCGACGGCGACGCGATCGAAAAGCTCCGCACCGAATACCACGAAGAATACCTCTTTTGGCAGTTCCTCCAATACGAGTTCCGCAAGCAGTGGGACGCTCTCCACGCCTTCTGCGCCAAGTGCGGCATTTCGCTCATCGGCGATCTTCCGCTCTACGCCGCGTACGACAGCGCCGACGTCTGGGCGCATCCCGAACTTTTCAAGCTCGACGAAGCGCTCAAACCCGCAAAGGTGGCGGGGGTGCCGCCCGATTATTTTTCGGAGAACGGCCAACTCTGGGGCAATCCCGTCTACGACTGGGCGGCGCACGGGAAAGAGGGGTACGCGTGGTGGACGCAGCGCCTCGAGCGGGCGTTCGAGACCTTCGACCTCGTCCGAATCGACCATTTCCGCGGCATCGACCGCTACTACGAGATCGACGCGGGCGCGGAGACGGCGAAGGACGGCCGCTGGCAGGACGGCCCGAAGGAAGAGCTCTTTGCGCACCTTCCTTGCAAGGGGCGGGTGATCGCGGAGGACCTCGGTACCATCGACGACGGCGTTCGGTCGCTCCTCAAAAAGACGGGTTTCCCCGGCATGAAAGTCCTTCTCTTCGCCTTCGACGGCAACCCCGAGAACGACTATCTGCCCCATAAATACAACGAAAATTGCGTCGTCTACACGGGCACGCACGACAACGCGACCGTGCGCGGCTACCTCGATTCGCTTTCCGCGGAGGAATTCATCCTCTTCCGCTCTCGGGTGGCGGCGGAGCTCGAGGCATGCGGCATCCTCGTCGACCTCGGCGAGAAGGAGGAGGGGGTCATGGAGGCATTTTTGCGCCTTGCGCTCTTCTCCAAAGCGGCGTATGCGATCGTTCCCATACAGGATATCCTCGGCCTCGGCGACGAGGCACGCATGAACTTCCCGGGGACGGAAGAGGGGAACTGGCAGTTCCGCCTTGCCCGCCGTCCCGCGGCGCATGCGTTCACCAACTTGAAAAAAATGATAAAAATATATCGGAGGTAACTATCATGGCAAAAGAAAAGAAGGGCTTCTGGAAGGAATTCAAGGAGTTCATCACCCGCGGCAACGTCCTCGATATGGCGGTCGGCATCATTATCGGCGGCGCGTTCACTGCGATCATCACGGCGCTCGTGAACAACATCCTGACGCCTCTCCTGCAGCTCATTCCCGGAATGGGCGACGACGGGTTCGGTGCGCTTCAGGTCGTTCTGAGAGCGGCGACGATCGACGCCGAGACGGGCGCGGAGCTTTCTCCCGCCGTCATTCTCGACTTCGGCATCGTCATTTCCGCGATCGTGGCGTTCCTTCTTACGGCGTTCGTGCTCTTCCTCATCGTGAGAACGGTGAACAGAGTGCACGCGAAAGCCGAAGAGGTCCGCGCAAAGAGAGAGGCCGCGGAAGCCGCCGCACAGGCCGCTTCGGAGCCCGCTCCCGCACCCGCGGAACCCGCTCCCGCGCCCGCTCCCACGACCGAGGAACTGCTCACGCAGATCCGCGATCTCCTTGCCGCAAGGGAAGAAAACAAGTAAGAGAAAGGTCCGCCTTACGGGGCGGACCTTTTGTCATTTTTTTCCGTCCCCGCGTACTATGATTTGTATGCGGATGGGATTTGTCACGGGCGGCACGCTCGAAGAATATGCAAAGCGGGATAAGGCGCGGGGGCAGGATATCCTCTCATTTCCCTTTCAGGCGCTCGGTGAAGTCTTTTACGAGCGCGAACTCCGCGGGGAGACGAGCATCTTCGAGGACGTCGCGCTCCTCTCGAAGGAGGAGAAGTGCGTCGTCATCTCGGGGTGCTACACGAACGCGCACGGCATGAAGCGCAAGTCCGCCGTCGTCGCCGACCGCGGGCGCATCCTCGGCGTCTCGGATATGGTCAACCGCATCGACGCGGGGGACTTTACTTGCGGCGCGGGCGTCAAGATCTTCGACACGGCGGCGGGACGCATCGGGGTCATCGTTGCGGAGGACCTCTACTTTCCGCGCATCGCGGAGACGCTCTCCGTCTGTGGGGCGGAGCTCACCGTCTGCATCTTCGAGGAGTGCGGGGGGATCGAACAGGTCCTCATGCGCGCCGAGGCCTTTCTCTACGGCGTCCCCGTCTTTCTCTGCGGGTACGGATTCGCCGCGGCGGCGGACATTGCGGGGAAACTTGCCTTTTCCTCTCCCGCTTCGCCGTGTTCTTTCGAATTTTCCCGCGAACAGGAATATCACCTCGTCGAAACGCGGCGGCGGGGGTTTTCGAGGCGCAAAAAAGAGGGGTTTTGACTTGCAATCCCCCGCTGTTCGTGGTATAATTTCGGTATGAGCAATGCGATCGACTTCATCTCCTCCTACAACGCGGTGGACGCACGCCTTCGGGCCCTCTACCGCGGGAAGGGGAATCTGCAATTTTCCGATCTCGTGCGGCGGTGCGCCGAATTCAATCCGACCGTCAAAAAGTACGAGGACGACCTCCTGATGTTCGCCAAACTCCGCAATGCGATCGTCCACGACAGCTCCCGCGACCGCATCATCGCCGAGCCCTGCGACGACGTCACCCGCCTCTTTGCCCACATCGAGGCGCTTCTCTGCTCCCCGCCCAAGCTCTCCGTTTTGAAGGAGAAGCGGGTGACGGGCATTTCCGCGGAGGCAAGCGTCGCGGAGGCCGTCTCCAAAATTTCCGAGAGCGACTTTTCCAACCTCCCCGTCTACCGCAAGGGGCGGATGATCGGGATGATCAACAACCGCCGCCTCGTCCGCGTGCTCGGAAGGGCGCTCGACCGCGGCGAGAGCGTGGAGGAAGTGCTCTCCGCGCCCTGTTCCTCCATCCTCATGGAGGAGGACCTCACCCGCTTCTATAAGATCCTCGCAAAGGACGACAGCGTGCAGGACGCCGTCGATGCCTTTACGGAAAACCGAAAGCTCCTTGCCGTTCTCGTCACCGAGACGGGCGCCGTGGGGGAGCACATCCTCAACCTCATCACGAGCACCGATCTTCCCCGCCTTCTCGAACTTCTCGAGGCGTAAACTGTATGAAAAAAGGACTTGCTTCGGCAAGTCCTTTTGCGTTATCGGACGATGCGCATGCACCCGCAGGCGAGAGCGCCCGGGCCGATGTGGCAGGAGACGCTGAGCGAGAGGGGATCGCAGAAGGTGACGGGGATATTCGGGAACGCCGCCGTGAGTTCTCTGTGGAAGAGGGCGGCCTCCTCGTCGTTTTTGGTGTGCGCGATGGCGATATTCATCTCTCCCGCCTCGACAAAGGGGCGGAAGCGGGTCTCGAAGTCGGATCGAAGCGCTGCGATCATGACCTCTTTCGCCTTTTTGAGCGTCTGGACCTTCTTGAAGGCGTCGAGCTTTTCCCCTTGGATCTGCAAGACGGGCTTGATTTTGAGAATGGTCCCGATGAGCGCGGCGGCGGGGGTGAGCCGACCGCCTTTTTTGAGGTACTTCAAGGTGTCGAGCGAAATATAGATGCTGCTGTCGAACTTGGTTTTAAGAAGGACTTCCTTGATCTCCGCAGCCGAGGCGCCGCGGTCCGCAAGCAGTTTCGCGTCGAGAACGCTCTGCTTTTGGGTGATGGAAATGCGTTGATTGTCGACGACTTCGACCCTGCCGCCGAATTCCTTCGCAAGCCCCTCCGCGGCGTGACAGGACTCGGAGAGCCCGCTCGACATCGGAATGTGGACGATCTCGCTCCCGTCCTCGAGGAGCTTGGTCCAAAGATCTGTAACGTCGGCGACCGCGGGTTGGGACGTCGAGACGGAAGCGTCTGCCTGAAGATGCTCGTAGAACGCTTCCTGCGTGAGGTTGATATCCTCGAAATAATCATCGTCGTCGATCCGAAAGGGCATCGGGAGGACAAAGACCCCTAATTTCTTCGCCTCGTCTTGGGTGATGCCGCTGTTCGAGTCGGTGACAATTTTTACTTTTGCCATGCAACTCTCCCTATAAATTTATTTAATAGCTCAATTATAGACGAAAGCGTTTTGATTGTCAACAGATTGAACCATATTTTGCAAAAAAAGCCGCGTCCATGCCGTTGACAAAAGGAATTTCATTATTGTATAATAATGAAAAGGAGACGGAATGTATACGATCATCGAAAAGGAGAAGCTGAATTTCTCCACCGTGCGCATGCTCGTCGAGGCGCCGCTCGTCGCGCGGCGGGCACAGGCGGGGCAGTTCGTCATCGTCCGTGCGGACGAAAGAGGGGAGCGCATCCCGCTCACCATTGCCTCCATCGACCGCGCACGGGGATCTATTTCCATCATTTTTCAAGTGGTCGGCGGGGCGACGATGTCCCTCGACCGTTTAAGCGTCGGCGACGGCATCGCCGATCTTGTCGGCCCTCTCGGAAGGCCGAGCGCGCTTGAGGGGATCAAAAGGGCGATCGTCGTGGGCGGCGGCGTCGGCTGTGCGATCGCACTCCCCATTGCCGAAAAGCTCCGTGCCCTCGGGGCGGAGGTCGTCTCCGTCATCGGCTTTCGGAGCCGTGAACTTGTCATTCTCGAGGAGAACTTCCGCGCCGTCTCCGACCGCCTCTTCCTTGTGACCGACGACGGGAGCGCGGGGGAGAAGGGGAACGTCTGCGCCCCGCTTCGGCGCCTTCTCGAAAAGGAGCCCTTCGACGAAGTCATCGCGATCGGCCCTCTTCCGATGATGAAGTACGTCGCCCTCGAGACAAAGCCCTTCGGCGTCAAGACGGTCGCAAGCATGAATCCCATCATGATCGACGGGACGGGCATGTGCGGGTGCTGCCGCCTCACCGTCGGCGGAGAGACCAAATTCGCCTGCGTCGACGGGCCCGAATTCGACGCCCACAAGATCGACTTCGACGAGGCCATCCGCCGCGCTTCTACCTATCGGGAATTCGAGGCGGCGGCGCGGGAACGCCATTGCAATCTCTACCGCAAGGAGGCCGAGGAATGAGCGAAAGAAACACGGGGGGCAGAAATCCGATGCCCGTCCGCGACCCTATTTCCCGCCGTTCGGACTTCGAAGAGGTCGCGCTCGGCTACGACGAAGAGACCGCGATCGCCGAGGCGAAGCGCTGTCTCGGCTGTAAAAACCGCCCCTGCGCGAAGGGATGCCCCGTGGGCGTGCCCATTCCCGAATTCCTTGCGCTCGTCGCGGAGGGAAAGTTCGGCGAAGCATACGAAAAGATCGTCTCGGCGTCCTCCCTTCCCGCCGTCTCGGGAAGAGTGTGCCCGCAGGAGACGCAGTGCGAGGGGAAGTGTACCCTCGGGATCCGCGGCGAAGCGGTCGCGATCGGACGGCTCGAACGGTTCGTCGCCGACCGTGCCGCCCGCCCCAAGCCGAAGCCCGTCGGGAAGAAGGGGAGGGTCGCCATCGTCGGATCGGGCCCCGCGGGGCTTGCCTGCGCGGGAGAACTTACCGCAAGGGGATACGAGGCGGTCATCTTTGAAGCGCTGCACGTCGCGGGCGGGGTGCTCGTCTATGGGATCCCCAATTTCCGCCTCCCCAAGGAGGTCGTCCGCCGCGAGATCGACGCGCTCACCTCCCGCGGGGTGAAGATCGTCACGAACGCCGTCGTCGGGCAGTCGATGACGGTCGGGGAACTTCTCGATAAGTTCGACGCCGTCTTTCTCGGCACGGGAGCGGGCCTTCCCCGCTTCATGGGGATCGAGGGAGAGAACGCAAGCGGCGTCTTTTCCGCAAACGAATATCTGACGCGCACCAACCTCATGCGCGCCTACGAAAAGGACAGCGAAACCCCCGTCTATCGGGCGGAGAAGGTGATCGTCGTGGGCGGCGGCAACGTCGCCATGGACGCGGCGCGCTGTGCGGTGCGCCTCGGCGCAGCGTCGGTGACCGTCCTCTACCGCCGTTCGGAAGAGGAGCTTCCCGCCCGCAAGGAGGAGGTGGAGCACGCAAAGGAGGAGGGGGTGCGTTTCCGCTTCCTCACCCTCCCCGTGCGCATCTTGGAGGAAGAGGGGAAGGTGACGGGGATCCGCTGCGTCGGAATGACCCTCGGCGAAGAGGACGAAAGCGGGCGGCGGCGCCCCGTCGTGAAGGAGGGGAGCGAATTCACCCTTCCGGCGGACGCCGTCATCATGGCGCTCGGGACCTCCCCCAATCCCCTCGTGGAGCGGACGACGGAGGGGCTCGAAGTAAAGCCCCGCGGGGAGATCGTCGCCGACGAATGGGGGCGGACTTCCCTTCCCCGCGTGTATGCGGGAGGGGACGCCGTCACGGGCTCCGCGACGGTGATTCTCGCAATGGGGGCGGGAAAACGCGCGGCGATCGCCATCGACGAGGACCTTTCCAAAGAAAGTTGAAGGGGCGTCCGCAAGCCGCGGACGCTTCTATTTTTCCTTGTCCGCGCATATAGTAGCGCATGAACTTCTTTTCCCGCCACAGGGCCGCATGGGGGGCGTGGTGCCTCGCGCTTGCCGCCTCGGCGATGTTTGTTCTCTGCTTTTTTGCCCTCTCCAAGACGGCCTCCGAGTCGCAGCGCCTCACCGTCGTCATCGATGCGGGGCACGGCGGCGTCGACGGCGGGGTCGTCGGAACGCAGTCGAAAACCAAGGAGAGCGACATCAACCTCGCGATCTCCCGCATCCTCCAACAAAAATTCGAGGACGCGGGCTTTCTCGTCGTTCAGACGCGGCCGACGGAGGCGGGGCTGTACGGGGCGGCGACGGCGGGGTACAAGCGTCGGGACATGGACCGCCGCGCCGAGATCATCCGCAAAACGTCGCCCGCCGCCGTCATCTCCGTGCATCAGAACTTTTTCTCCGCGACCTCCCGCCGCGGCGCACAGGTCTTTTACAGGGAGAGCTCGGAGCCCTCGAAAACGCTTGCCTGCCTCATTCAGACGGCCCTAAACGAAATGCCCGAGTGCGTCAAAAAGAGCGAAGCGCTCAAGGGGGACTACTTCGTCCTCAACTGCTCCGAGACGCCCTCCGTCATCGTCGAATGCGGATTTTTATCCAATCCAGAGGACGAGGCCCTTCTTCTTGACGATGCCTACCGCGGAAAGCTCTGCGACGCCATTCTCCGCGGCGCTCTCGGCTTTCTTGCGGAGGGCAATCTTTCGGCTTGACATTTTCCTTTGCGCATGCTATACTTTGCGTATGAGCGGTTATGCGAATTTCAAAAAATACGACCTCAAGCATTCCGATTTCGACTTTCGGGACGAGCTCAAGCTCTCTTCTCTTCTTGCCCTAACGCAGGAATCGGCGGGGGCGAGTGCGGATGAGCTCGGCTTCGGCTACACGGCGCTCAAGCAAAAGCGGTGCGGCTTTCTCATCGTCCACACCTATGCGGAGCTCTTCTGCCCGATCGTGCTCGGCGACGCGCTCACCGTCGAAACGTGGCCCTTGCCGCCCCGTCACTTCATCTTCCGCCGCGATTCCCGTCTCTTCGACGGTGCGGGGAAGGAGGTCGCCGCCGTCGCGTCCCGCTGGTGTCTCGTCGACCTCGACGACTTCTCCCTTCAGCTTCCCGCACGGATGGGGGAGGTGCACGACCGCTGTCCCTACCGCGCGGAGGAGGCCGTCTCCGTCCCGAATTGGAAGATCCCGCCCCTTCAAAACGGGCAGAAGGTCTATTCGTTCACGGTGCGAAACAGCGTCTGCGACCACTATCTTCATGCGAACAACGCGCGTTACCTCGATTTCTTCACCGATTGCTTTTCGATGGACGAGCTCTCCTCCCGTCGGGTGCGGGCCTTCCGCATCGCCTACGAAAGACAGGCGCGGGAGGGCGTCGAGCTCACCCTCTGCCGCGAGGACCGCGGCGCGTCGACCCTTCTCGAAGCCCGAAGCGAAGAAGAAGTGTTCACGCGCTGCGAATTGATATTTTAAGCCAAGGAGAAATTTATGAAGATCGATCTCAAACCGTCTACGGCGCTTGCGCCTCTTCCCGCCGTCATCGTCACTTGCGGCGACGAAGCGGAGAGCAATGCGATCACCCTCGCATGGGTGGGAACGGTCAATTCCGAGCCTCCCATCCTCACGATCGCCGTGCGCTATTCCCGCTACTCTCTTCCCATCATCGAGAGGACGGGGGAGTTCACCGTCAACCTCATTCCCAAGGAGCTCGTCCGCTCCCTCGACCGCTGCGGCGTGCTCTCGGGAAGGGACGGCGACAAGTTCCCCCGCGCGGGCATTTCGCGTGAGGCGGGAAAGAACGTCCGCTGTCCCTCCGTGAAGGAGAGCCCGCTCTCCATCGAGTGCAAGGTCATAAACAGGGTAGACCTTCCCACGCACGCCGTGTTCTTCGGGGAGATCCTCGGCATCCGCGCGGCGGAGGAATATGTGAAGGGGGGCCGCGTCGCCATTCCCGAGGGGGCGCTCGTCACCTATTCGAACGGAAAATACCTCGAGACGGGCAAGATGCTCGGCACCTACGGGTTTACCGCCAAGGAGCAGGGGGAATGAAGGAGGACATCATTCATTTCGTCACCGTGATGCGGCACTTCTTCGTCGCGTTCGGCTGTGTGACGATCCCCGCGTTCATGGTCTGCGCCGTGTTCGCCTTCAGCGGCTACCTCGCCTTTTGGTTCGTCGCGGCGGGGATCCTCGTCGTGTTCCTTACGGTCTATGCGGTCTATACCTTGAAGTTCACCCTCGGAACGGCGATCGGGCTGGAAATTTCCCCCGAAGTCGTCAACGTCAAGACGAAGCGCAAGATCTTCACCTACGACGTAAAAGAGGGCTGCGTTTCGGTCAAAACGAAGCGCAACAAATTTATCTGCGTGTTCGAGACGCAGTCCTCCCGCGAAAAGTTCACCCTCTACCGCCGCGTTCCCTTCGCAAAGTACCGTGAGCAGTTCACGAAAGAGGAGATCCTCCGCTTCTATCCCGCCTATAAAGAGCAATAAATATTCACTCATTTTGCATATATATTGTTTTTGAAGGGCACTCATAAAAAAATATTCGGAAAATATAAAAAGATTTTGTCTCGGAAGGGGTGCAAACGCTTGACTTGCGCCCCTTCCCTTTGTATAATAGCTAAGGAAACTTCGGAAAAGGACGGAATTTATGAAAAAACCCATTCGCAAGGTCGTCCTCGCCTACTCCGGCGGGCTCGACACATCCATCATCATCCCTTGGCTCAAGGAAAATTACGACAATTGCGAGGTCATCGCGGTCTCGGGCGACGTCGGGCAGGGGACCGAGCTCGACGGGCTCGAAGAGAAGGCGAAAAAGACGGGCGCAAGCAAGCTCTATGTGCTCGACCTCAAGAAGGAATTCGTCGAAGATTACATCTTCCCGACCATGCAGGCGGGGGCGGTCTACGAAGAAAAATATCTTCTCGGAACGTCGTTTGCCCGCCCCGTCATCGCGAAGGGGATCGTCGAGATCGCCAAGAAAGAGGGGGCAGACGCCATCTGCCACGGCTGCACGGGCAAGGGGAACGATCAGGTGCGCTTCGAACTGTCGATCAAGGCGTTCGCACCCGAAATGACCATCATCGCCCCGTGGCGCATCTGGAACATCAAATCGCGCGAGGAGGAGATCGAGTACGCCGAGGCGCACAACATCCCGCTCCGCATCAACCGCGAGACCAACTATTCGAAGGATAAAAACCTCTGGCACCTCTCGCATGAGGGGCTTGACCTCGAGGATCCCGCAAACGAGCCGCAGTACGACAAGGAGGGCTTCCTCGAACTCGGCGTCTCTCCCTTCCGTGCGCCCGACGCGCCCGAATACCTCACCCTTCACTTCGAGAAGGGGATCCCGACCGCCATCGACGGCACTTCGTACGACGCCGTCGCCCTCATCGAGAAACTCAACGAGATCGGCGGCAGGAACGGCGTGGGGCTTGCGGACATCGTCGAGAACCGCCTCGTCGGCATGAAGTCCCGCGGCGTGTACGAGACCCCGGGCGGCGCGATCCTCTATGAGGCGCACCGCATCCTCGAGACGATCTGCCTCGACAAGGCGACCCAGCACTATAAGCAGCTCGTCGCCGTCAAATTCGGCGAAATGGTGTACGACGGCCAGTGGTTCACCCCCCTTCGCGAGGCGCTTTCCGCCTTCGTCACCAAGACGCAGGAATGCGTCACGGGCGATGTGAAGCTGTGCATCTACAAGGGGAACATCATCAACGCCGGCGTGACGTCGCCCTATTCCCTCTACAGCGAGGACATCGCGACCTTCTCCGACGACGGCGGCGCCTATTCGCAGAAGGATTCGGAGGGCTTTATCAACCTCTTCGGGCTGCCTATCAAGGTCAAGGCGCTGCTCGACCAAAAACGCAAGGATTAAAGGACGCGGGCTCCGCATTGCGGGGCCCTCGGATTTCGTTATGCTGAATGTATTTATCGACGGGAGCGCGGGGACGACGGGGCTCGGCGTCCGCGGCCGCCTTCTTGCCCGCACGGACGTTTCGCTCATCACCCTTCCCGAGGAGGAGAGGAAGTCCTTGAAGGCGCGGCGGGAGGCCATCAACTCGAGCGACGTCGTCTTTCTCTGCCTGCCCGACGACGCGGCGCGGGAAGCGGTGGGGCTGCTCTCGAACGAGCATACGGTCGTGATCGACGCCTCGACGGCGCACCGCACCGAGAAGGGGTGGGCCTACGGCTTCCCCGAACTCGACGCCTCCTTTCGCGAGGCAATTAAAAAAAGCAAGCGCATCGCCAATCCCGGGTGCCACGCAAGCGGGTTTCTGGCGCTTGTCTATCCGCTTGTGAAGTGCGGCATCGCCGCTCCCGACTATCCCTTCGTCGCCGCATCCCTCACGGGCTACACGGGGGGAGGGAAGAAGATGATCGCCGCCTACGAAGAGGAGGGGCGGAGCTCCCTTCTCGACGCGCCCCGCGTCTACGGCCTCGGGCAGATGCATAAACACCTCAAGGAAATGACGGCGATCGGAGGCCTTTCTTCCCCGCCCGCCTTCCTTCCCGCCGTCGGCGACTTCGACTGCGGCATGTGCGTCACCGTGCCGCTCTTCGGGCGTCTCTTGGCGAAAAAGATGGGGGTGGAGGACCTATTTGCGTTTTTTGCAGAGTACTATGCCACGCAGAGGTTCATACATGTTACGCAAAATTCGGAGGAGGGCTACCTCTCCGCAAACCGCTTCCGCGGCACCAACGAGCTCGAGATCTTCGTCGGCGGGAACGATGAGCGCATCACCCTTGCCGCCCGTTTCGACAATCTCGGGAAAGGGGCCTCGGGCGCCGCAATTCAAAATATGAATCTTGCGTGCGGGCTTGACGAAAGCATTTCTTTATGATATAATAGCTAAGATAAAGGAATTTAGAAGATGATTTCCAAGATTTCGGGCGGCGTTTGCGCCCCCAAGGGATTCCGCGCGGGCGGTGTGCACTGCGGGATCCGCAAAAACAAAATAAAACGCGACCTCGCCCTCATCGTGAGCGACGTCCGCTGCCACGCGGCGGGGGTGTACACGACCAACCTCGTGAAGGGTGCGCCCATCCTCGTGACGAAGCGCCACCTCGAGGACGGCTATGCGCAGGCGGTCGTCGTCAACAGCGGCAACGCGAATACCTGCAATCCCGACGGGGAAGAGATCGCCGAGGCGACCTGCGCCCTCGTCGAACGGTATGCGGGGATCCCCGCAAACGACGTCATCATCGCCTCGACGGGGGTCATCGGGCTCAAACTTTCCGTCGAGCCCTTCGCCTACGGGATGCCCATGGCCGTCGACGACCTCACCTCCGATTGGTCGGGAAGCCGCCACGCCGCAGAGGCCATCATGACGACGGACACCGTCCTTAAGGAGACGGCGTACGAATTCGAACTCGACGGCAAGACCTGCCGTATCGGCGCGATCGCAAAGGGAGTGGGGATGATCTGCCCCAACATGGCGACCCTCCTTCTCTTTGTGACGACGGACGTCGCAATTTCCTCCCAAATGCTCCAAAAGGCGCTTGCGCAGGACATCCGCAACTCCGTCAACATGCTGAGCGTCGACTCGGACACCTCGACGAACGACACCTTCTGCATCCTCGCAAACGGACTTGCGGGAAACGCCGAGATCGTCTCGGAAGGGCCCTCTTTCACCGCCTTCCGCAGGGCGCTCAAAAAGGTGACGACCGAGCTCTGCCGCATGCTTGCCGCCGACGGCGAAGGAGCGACCAAGCTCATCGAATGCAACGTGAAGGGGGCGCGGACGTCGAAGGACGCCCATCTCGCCGCGAAGGCGGTCGTCTGCTCCAACCTCGTCAAGGCGATGATCTTCGGGGCGGACGCGAACGGCGGAAGAGTGCTCTGTGCGCTCGGCTACTCGGGGGCGCGTCTCGATCCCAAAGGGATCGACGTCGACTTCCGTTCGAAGTCGGGGGTCGTACCCGTCTACCGCTCGGGGGTCAACGTGCCTTTTTCGGAGGAATTTGCAAAATCGGTGCTCTCCGAGAAGGAGATCTCGATCGACGTGCGTCTCCATGACGGCTCCGCGCGGGCTACGGCGTGGGGATGCGACCTCACCTATGACTATGTGAAGATCAACGGAGATTACAGAACGTGACAGCAAAGGAACAGCAGGCGGAGTTTCTTCTTGAAGCGATGCCCTATATTCGCAAATATCAGAACAAGATCCTCGTCATAAAGTACGGCGGGAGCGCGATGCTCGGCGACGAACTCAAGGAGTCGGTCATGCGCGATCTCACCCTTTTGAGCTTCGTCGGGATCCGCGTCGTGCTCGTTCACGGCGGGGGACCCGAAATTTCCCAGACGCTCAAATCGATGGGGATCGAATCCCGCTTTGTCAACGGTCTCCGCTACACCGACGAGGCGACCGCCGAGGTCGTCCGCATGGTGCTTGCGGGGAAGGTGAACAAGTCGCTTGTGCATATGCTCTCGGCGTACGGGGCGCAGTCGGTCGGCCTTTCGGGGATCGACGCCAATATGATCCTCTGCAGCAAGCAGTCCGAGGAGCTCGGCTTCGTCGGAAAGATCGAGACGGTGAACACGGGGATCATCCTCGATTGCCTCGACAAGGGGTATCTTCCCGTCATTTCCTCCGTCGGAGGGGACCTCGAGGGCAACATCTACAACGTCAACGCCGACACGGCGGCGTCCGCCGTCGCGGGAGCGCTCAAGGCGGAGAGCCTTATCCTCATGACGGACACCCGCGGGCTGCTCGAAGATCGGGAGGACGAGGAGAGCCTCATCCGCAAGGTGTACGTCTCCGACATCCCGTCGCTCATGAAGGCGGGCGTCATCTCGGGGGGAATGATCCCCAAGGTGCAGTGCTGTAAAGACGCCATCCGCAACGGCGTGAACCGCGTGTTCATCACCGACGGAAGGGTGAAACATTCGATTTTATTGGAATTGCTCTCGGACGAAGGCCTCGGGACAATGTTTGTGAAAGGAGACTGATTTTTCAAATCAGTTTTTTTCACGATAGCGGAAAAGCGCTTCGGCGCGGAGGAACAAATGGAACTAAGCAAGATCATGGCGCTCGACGGAGAATACGTCGCCAAGACGTATGCGCGCTATCCCGTCGCCTTCGAGGGCGGCAAGGGCGCGACCCTCATCGGGACGGACGGAAAGGAATACATCGACTTCGGTGCGGGCATCGCCGTCAACGCGTTCGGCGCGGGCGACGAGGAGTGGAAGAGGGCGGTCATCGCCCAGCTCGACCGCATCCAGCACGTCAGCAACTACTACTATCAGGAGCCGCAGGCGAAACTTGCCGAGCTCCTCTGCAAAAAGACGGGCGCGAGCCGCGTTTTCTTCGGAAATTCTGGCGCGGAGGCCAACGAATGCGCCTTCAAGGCGGCAAGAAAGTACGCCGCCGTCAAATACGGGGAGGGGCGGAAGCGCATCCTCTCCCTCGAGGGGAGCTTTCACGGCAGGACGCTCTTCACCCTCACGGCGACGGGGCAGGAGGAATTTCACCGCGACTTCGGACCCTTCGTCCCCGAAGTCGCCTCCTTCCCGCCGACCGAGGAAGGGCTGAATAAGGCCCTCGACGAGCGGGTCGCCGCAATTATCATCGAATGCGTGCAGGGGGAGGGCGGCGTCAACGAGCTCTCTCTCCCGTTCACCCGAGCCCTTGCCCGCGAATGCGAGAAGCGGGATATCCTCCTCATCTGCGACGAAGTGCAGTCGGGGAACGGCAGGACGGGGAAATACTTCGCCTACGAGCACTACGGATTGCACCCCGACCTCGTGACGACGGCGAAGGGGCTTGCGGGCGGACTTCCCATCGGCGCCTGCCTCTTCTTCGGCAAGACGGCAGACGTCTTTTCGGCGGGCGACCACGGCTCGACGTTCGGCGGGAACCCCGTCTCCTGTGCGGCGGCGGTCAATATCGTTTCCCGCATCGACGAGGCGCTTCTCCTCGAAGTTCGGGCAAAAGCGGACTATCTTCGCACCAAACTTGCGCAGTTCGACGGCGTGAAAGGGGTGAGCGGCATCGGGCTCATGATCGGGCTCTCCGTCGAAAAGAACAGCAAGGAGGTCGCGCGGCAGTGCCTCGAGCGGGGGCTTCTCGTCCTCACCGCCCACGACAAACTCCGCCTCGTGCCTCCGCTCACGATCACAAAACTTGAAATGGACGAGGGTCTTTCGATCCTCAAAGAGGTACTCAAATGAAACATCTTCTCAAACTCCGCGATCTCTCCCGCGAAGAGATCCTCTCCATCCTCAACCTCGCCGATCAGCTCAAATACGAGCGCAAGAGCGGGGTGGACCAGACGGGCTATCTCAAGGGAAAGACGCTCGGCATGATCTTCCAAAAGTCGTCGACGCGCACCCGCGTCTCCTTCGAGGTCGGCATGTCCGACCTCGGCGGCCGTCCGCTCTTCCTCTCCTCGAGAGACCTTCAGATCGGGCGGGGCGAACCCGTTCAGGACACCGCAAGGGTGCTCTCCCGCATGCTCGACGCGATCATGATCCGCACCTTCGATCAGGAGGAAGTGGAATCGCTTGCCCGCTACGGGACGATCCCCGTCATCAACGGGCTCACCGACTATTGCCATCCCTGTCAGGTGCTTGCGGACCTCATGACGATCCGCGAGTACAAGGGCTCCTTTAAGGGCTTAAAGCTCTGCTTTGTCGGCGACGGGAACAACATGGCGAATTCGCTCATCGTCGGCGCCGTCCGCATGGGCATGAAGTTCTCGATCGCCTGTCCGAAGGGCTATTCCCCCGACGCGGAGCTCGTCGAATGGGCGAAGAAGGAAGGGGAATACTTCGAGACGGAGAGCCCCGAAGAGGCGGCTTCGGACGCCGACGTCGTCTATACCGACGTCTGGGCGTCGATGGGGCAGGAGGAAGAGCGGGAAAAGCGGGCGGCGGCGTTTCGCGGCTTCTGCGTAGACGACGCCGTGATGCACGCGGCCAAAAAGGATGCGATCGTTCTCCACTGCCTTCCCGCCCACCGCGGCGAAGAGATCACGGCAGAGGTGTTCGAGGCGCACGCGAACGAGATCTTCGACGAGGCGGAGAACCGTCTGCACGCCCAGAAAGCGGTCCTGTGCAAGGTCCTTCGCTGAAGAGGAAGGTATGGAGAAAAAAATCTACGTCACGCTGCAAAACGGAAAGGTGTTCGAGGGGGTCTCCTTCGGCGCGGAACGGGAGACGGTCGGCGAGCTCGTCTTTACGACGGGCATGACGGGCTATCTCGAGACGCTCACCGATCCGAGCTACTTCGGACAGATCGTCACGCAGACCTTTCCCCTCATCGGCAACTACGGGGTGATCCCCGCCGACTTCGAGAGCGAAAAGTGTTGGGTGAGCGCCTATATCGTGCGGGAGAAGTGCGACGCGCCCTCCAATTTCCGCAGTGAGACGACGCTCGAAAATTATCTCAAAGGGCAGGGGATCCCCGCCGTGTACGGCATCGACACCCGCGAACTCACCCGCATCGTGCGGGAGGCGGGGGTCATGAACGCGGCGATCACCTTCCGTCCTTTTCACGACTTCGAAACGCTTGCCGCCTACCGCGTGACGGGCGCCGTCGGCGCGACGACCGTCAAAGCGCCCTACGCTTCGGGGAAGGAAGGGGGGCCGCACGTCGTCTTATACGACTTCGGCGCCAAGCGCAACATCGAACGGGAACTTGTCCGCCGCGGCTGCCGCGTGACCGTCGTCCCCGCCTTTTATACGGCGGAGGAGACGCTTGCGCTCCGCCCCGACGGCATCATGCTCTCGAACGGCCCCGGCGATCCCGCCGACAACCCCGAGATCATCGCAAATCTCGCAAAGCTCGCGGGGAAGAAGCCCATCTTCGGCATCTGCCTCGGACATCAGCTCTTCGCGCTCGCGATGGGCGGGCAGACGCGCAAGATGAAGTACGGCCACCGCGGCTCCAACCAGCCCGTCAAAGAAGTCAAAACGGGGCGGGTATTCATCTCCTCCCAAAACCACGGCTACGAAGTCGTGAGCGATTGCTTAAAGTGCGGAACGCTCTCCTTCGTCAACGGGAACGACGGCACCTGCGAAGGGGTCGACTATCCCGAGCTCAACGCGTTCACCGTGCAGTTCCACCCCGAGGCGTGCTCGGGCCCGCACGACGCGAACTTCCTTTTCGATACTTTTCTCGCCCGCATGAAAGGGTAATGCGGGCGTCATCCGAATCCATCAAGGTGCAGATATGCCGAAGAGAAGCGACATCAAAAAAGTATTGGTAATCGGATCCGGTCCCATCGTGATCGGACAGGCGGCGGAATTCGACTATGCGGGCGCGCAGGCGTGCCGCGTCCTCAAAGATGCGGGCGTCAACGTCGTTCTCTGCAATTCCAACCCTGCCACGATCATGACGGACAAGATGCTTGCCGACGAAATTTACCTCGAGCCGCTCACCGAGGACAGCTTGAAGCGCATCATCATCAAGGAGCGGCCGGACTCCCTTCTCGCCTCCCTCGGCGGGCAGACGGGGCTCACGATGGGCTGTAAGCTCGCAAAGAGCGGATTTTTGGACGAGTGGGGGGTCAAACTCATCGGGACCAAGCTCGACGCCATCGACCGCGCCGAGGATCGGGAGCTCTTCAAAGAGACGATGAAGAAGATCGGCCAGCCCATCGTTCCCTCCGACGTCGCCTACACGGAGGACGAATGCGTCGCGATCGCGGAAGCGCTCGGCTATCCCGTCATCGTGCGCCCGGCGTTCACGCTCGGCGGCGCGGGCGGCGGCGTCGCAAGAGACGAAGAGGAGCTCCGCCTCATCGCGCACAACGGGCTCATGCTCTCTCCCATCACGCAGGTCCTCATCGAGAAGTACATCGGCGGCTGGAAGGAGATCGAATTCGAAGTCTTGCGCGACGGCGCGGGGAACGTGCTCACCGTCTGTTCGATGGAGAACTTCGACCCCGTCGGCGTGCACACGGGCGATTCCATCGTCATCGCGCCCGCCGTCACCCTCTCCGACAAGGAGTATCAGATGCTCCGCACCGCCTCCCTCGACATCATCACCGAGCTCGGCATCGAAGGGGGATGCAACTGCCAGTTCGCCCTCTATCCCGACAGCTTCGAATATTCGGTCATCGAGGTCAATCCGCGCGTGTCGCGCTCCTCGGCGCTTGCAAGTAAGGCGACGGGCTATCCCATCGCAAAGGTCTCGACGAAGATCGCGCTCGGCTACACCCTCGACGAGATCAAAAACGACGTCACGGGCAAGACCTTCGCCTGCTTCGAACCCACCCTCGACTACGTCGTCGTCAAGCTCCCCAAGTGGCCCTTCGACAAATTCCTGTACGCGGGCCGTGCGCTCGGGTCGAGAATGAAGGCGACGGGGGAGGTCATGGCGATCGGCTCCTCCTTCGAGCAGGCGATCATGAAGGCGGTGCGCGGGGCGGAAATTTCCCTCGACACCCTCAATCACCCCAAATTCAAGGGGATGAACCGCGAACAGCTCGCGGTCGAAATCACAAAACAGACAGACGAACGCCTCTTCGCGGTGTACGCCGCCCTTAAAGTCGGGATCTCCGTCGGGGAGATCTACAGCGTCACGAAGATCGACGAGTGGTTTTTGTATAAGCTCGAAAACCTCGTCCGCTTCGAGGCGTCGATCGCGGGGAAGAAGCTCACGCGGAAGCAATACGCGGAGGGCAAGCGGCTCGGCTATACCGACGCCGCGCTTGCGCGTTTCTCGGGCGAAAAACTCCCGGCGCACCGTCGGGCGGCGTTCAAAATGGTCGACACCTGCGCCGCCGAGTTCGCCGCGGTCACGCCCTATTTCTATTCGACCTACGACGACCTTGCCCACGACGAGGCAAAGCCCTTCGTCGAGAAGAGCAAAAAGCGTCGGGTCATCGTCATCGGGTCGGGGCCCATCCGCATCGGGCAGGGGATCGAATTCGACTACTCCTCGGTGCACTGCGTGTGGACGCTCAAGGAGCTCGGCTACGAGGTCATCATCATCAACAACAACCCCGAGACCGTCTCGACCGACTTCGACACGGCGGACAGGCTGTACTTCGAATCGCTGACGCCCGAGGACGTTCAGAACGTCATCGACGTCGAAAAGCCGTACGGGGTCGTCATCACCTTCGGCGGCCAGACGGCGATCAAGCTGTGCGGCTATCTCGCAAAGGCGGGCGTCCGCATCCTCGGCACGAGCGCGGACAGCGTGGACATCGCCGAGGACCGCGAACGCTTCGACGAACTTCTCGAGCGCTACCACATCGCCCGTCCGAAGGGGCTCACCGTCATGACGAAGGAGGAGGCGATCCGCGCCGCCGAACAGCTCGGCTATCCCGTGCTTCTCCGTCCTTCCTATGTCATCGGCGGGCAGAACATGACCATCGCCTTCACCGAGAACGACATCTCCCGCTATATGGACGTCATTCTCGCCCAGCACATCGAAAACCCCGTGCTGTGCGACAAATACCTCATGGGGAGCGAACTCGAGGTCGACGCCATTTCCGACGGGGTGGACGTACTCATCCCCGGGATCATGCAGCACGTCGAGCGCGCGGGCGTGCATTCGGGCGACTCCATCGCCGTCTATCCGCCTTACCGCCTGACCGACGCGATGCTCGGGCGCATCGTGGAGGTCTCCACCCAGCTTGCCCTCGAGCTCAAGACGAAGGGGCTCATTAACATCCAGTATCTCATCTACCGCAACGAACTTTACGTCATCGAGGTCAATCCGCGTGCCTCGCGCACCATCCCGTATATCTCCAAGGTGACGGGAGTGCCGATGGTGGAGCTCGCCACCAAGATCATGGCGGGCGCGAAGCTCAAAAAGCTCGGCTACGGGACGGGGCTCTATCCCAATTCTCCCTACGTCGCCGTCAAAGTGCCCGTTTTCTCCTTCGAAAAACTCAACGACGTCAACTCCCAGCTCGGCCCCGAGATGAAGTCGACGGGGGAGGTGCTCGGCATCGGCAAGACGATCGAGGAGGCGCTCTTCAAGGGCCTTGTCTCGGCGGGGTTCAAAATGTGCCATCCGACGCCGCAAAAGCCCGTCGGCGTGTATTTCACCGTCAACGATCAGGACAAGTTCGAACTCGTCTCCATCGCGAAGAAGTTCGCCGACCTCGGCTGCAACCTGTACGCGACGGCGGGGACGGCGAAAGTCATCTCCGACCTCGGCGTCGAGGTCACCGTCGTCGAACGGCTCAAAGCCACCAAACAGGTGTGCAAGCTCATGGACGACGGGAAGATCGATTACATCATCTATACGGGAAAGACGGACGTCGATTCCATTGCCGACTACATCGAACTTCACCATCATGCGATCCTTCTCGGCATCACCGTCTTGACGTCGCTCGACACGGCGAACGCGCTCTGCGACATCATCGCAAGCAAATTCACCGAATACAACACCGAACTTGTCGACATCAACCGCCTCCGCACCAAAAAGACGGAGCTGCACTTCCTCAAGATGCAGTCCTGCGGGAACGACTATATCTACTTCGAAAACCTCGACGGGCAGATCCCTTGCCCCGAATCGCTTGCGATCAACTTCGTCGACCGCCACTATGGCATCGGCGGGGACGGGATCGTGCTCATCGAACGCTCTTCGGTCGCCGATGCGCGCATGCGCATCTTCAATCAGGACGGCTCGGAGGGGCTGATGGCGGGCAACGCGATCCGCTGCGTCGCCAAATATCTCTATGAGTCGGGCATCGCGAAGAAGGAAGTCATGACCATCGAGACGATGAGCGGCATCAAGACGGTCAAGGTGTATTGCTTCGGCGGCGTCGTCACTTCGGCGACCGTCGAACTCGGCGTCGCGGAACTCCGCGGCGAGAAGATCCCGTCCGTCTGGAAGGGGGACCGCATCGTCGGAAAGCCCATGCGCATCGGAGAGGAGACGTATAAAGTCACCCTCGTCAATCTCGGCAACCCGCACTGCGTCATCTTCTGCGACAAGGTGGACGACGTGCCCGTCGGCGTCGTCGGGCCCAAGATCGAGGAGAGCGAATATTTCCCCGGAAAGACAAACGTCGAATTCGTGCGCGTCGTCAACGAAAGCACGGTCAAAATGCGCGTTTGGGAGCGGGGGAACGGGGAGACCTACGCCTGCGGAACGGGGGCGGCGGCCGCCGCGGTCGCGAGCGTTATCAACGGCTATTGCCGCGCAGATACGGATATCACCGTAAAACTCCGCGGGGGAGACCTCATCGTGCGCTATCACCTCGACGGTACGGTGACGCTGACGGGGAACGTCGAAAAAATCTATGAAGGGACGGTGGAATTCTGATGGTCCGCGACGGTTTTTATGAGGAGAGCGCCACCTCGGCGCGGAGCAAGACGGAGGAAAAATATTACCGCGTATTCTTTATCTTGGCGGTCATCTGCTTTGTCATCGGGGCGTTCATCGCCTCCTTCTCCTTCACCTATGTCGTCAACGTGCTCGACTCCACGGTCGCGGAGGACGGGACGGTCTACACCTTCGCCCGCATCTTTGCCTTCGTGCAGTGGTTCGGCATGATCGCGATCTTCCTCGGAGTGGGACTCATATTCTGGTTCCTCAAAAACCGCTTCAACGTGAGCTACGACTATGTTTTCGTCGAGGACGAACTGCGCATCACCAAGGTCATCAACGGAAAAAAGCGCAAATATCTCACGACGCTCAAGGCGGACAGCATCCTCCAGATCGGTTGGGTGGAGAGCGACGCCTACGAACGCGCCTGCCGCGGCCTCGACGGGAAGCGCCCCAAAAAATGCACCTCGAACCGTGAACCGATCGAGGGGAAGGAATTCATCTACATCGTGTATTCGACGTCCATCGCCAAGATGATCTACATTCTCGAATGTCGGCGGATGCTGCTCGAGTATCTCGTTCTCGCGGCGGGCAGGACCAAGCTGGAGCAGAAATGATCTATCTCGACAACGCCGCCACGACCAAGCCGAACGAAGAGGCGTTCGCGCGGGCACAACGGGAAACGCAGGAGATCTTCTTCAATCCCTCCGCCAAATACAGCGGAGGATTTTCCGCGCAAAGTCTCTTGAAGAAGGCGCGGCAGGGGCTCTGTTCCCTTGTCGCGGACGGGGAGAATTTCTCCCTCATCTTTACTTCGGGAGGGACGGAGGCAGACAACCAAGCCGTATTCAGCGCGGCGCGGCGGGGGAACGCCGTCACGACGGCGGGGGAGCACGCCGCCGTCTTTCGGAGCTTCAACGAACTCAAAAACAGGGGGGTCGAACCCCGCTTTGCGCCCCTTAATAGGGACGGGAGCGTCGACTCCGACGCCCTTCTTTCCCTCGTCGACGAAAAGACGTCGCTCGTCTCCGTCGTCCATGTCAACAACGAAACGGGCGCCGTGAACGACGTTGCGGCGCTTGCGAAGGCGGTCAAGGCGAAAAATCCCCGCACCCTCTTCCACAGCGACGGCGTGCAGGCGTTCGGAAAAATTCCCTTCCGCCTTCCGAAGGAGATCGACCTCTACTCGGTGAGTGCGCACAAG
>CANQQM010000002.1 GCA_947626005.1 uncultured Clostridia bacterium | reverse complement strand
CCTTCTCCTCATAAATCTTGATGGTCGTGCCGTCGACGGTGATGGTTCTGTCCTCGTCGTTTGCGGTGACCTTGTCCGCCAAGGCGTATCTGCCCTGCGCACTGTCGTATTTGAGAAGGTGTGCGAGCATGGAAGGGGTGGTGAGGTCGTTGATCGCGACGATTTCATAGCCCTTCGCGCCGAACATCTGACGGAACGCGAGACGCCCGATGCGGCCGAAGCCGTTGATTGCAACTTTTACGTTTGCCATGAGATTACATTCCTCCGATTTACATTTGAGCGCATTGCGCCCGATACCGAAAATATTATAGCACTTCCTTCGGCGCGCGTCAATCCTTTTTCGCAAATTGAGGGAATGCAAACTTTGTGCTTTTTTTTGGGCAATTTGCCCATAAATTTGACGAAGGGGGATGGGCGCCCGCCGCGTTTCGCGGCGGGCGCCAAGGGTACCCCCCCATCCGTCACGGCTGCGCCGTGCCACCCTCCCCCCAAAGGGGGTAGGGCTTGGCACCTCGCCCTCTCTCTTCTCTCTTGCCCCCTCCATTGGAGGGGGGTAGGGGGGTGGGCCGCCAATTCTTACTCAACAGCCCTGTGGGCTGTGAGTGGCGGCCCACTGGAGGGCCGGCAAGCCCGACGAGGTTTCGGCAGTCCCTGCTGCCGAAACTGGGCGCCAAGGGGAAAGGCAAATCTCCCGCGCGGGCACATGCGCGGACAATAGAAAGAAATAAAAAGAGGGGGCGGCGCGAAGAAATCGCAAAAAAGCGACGAAAGGAACATTTTGCGGAAAAAGAAAGGGTAAAAATTTTTCAAAAATGTATTGACACGGAAAATTTTTTGGTGTAGAATGGGAATGCTATTGTATAAATGGCAAATTTTATATTTTCAAAAGGGGAGGACAACAAAGACATGAAGAAGCTGAAAATTGCTTTGACAGTGCTACTTGCCTTCACCGCGTCTCTTGCGCTCTTTGCTTGCAAAGACAAGACCAAGGACAACGGTGACAGCAATCTCGGTGTGGTATTTGTCGACGGTACGTTGACGTTCACCGATGTGCAGACAAGCGGCGATTGGGCCGGCAAACTCGACCAGCTCAAAATCACGGCATATTATGAAGGCTCCGAAGACGAGGTCACGCTCACAACGGACGATGTGACCTTCGACAATTCCGCGGTCGAATGGGGGAAGGTCGGCACCTATAAGGCGACGGTCACACCCACCGAGCGGAACGAAGCGGGCATCTCCACCTCGTTCAACGTCGTGATCGACCACAACTTTGTCGCAGTCGACGGCCAGCCGGGCGTTTCCGCCTGCAGCAAAGACGGCGCGACCAAGACCGAGAAGGAGATCGCCGATACCCTCGACTTCGGCGCCTGGACGTCGTTTAAGGCATACGTCGGCGAGAACAACACGGCGGTCAAGGCTTTCGGCGCAAGCTCGAGAGGCGAGACCCCCGTTGCGACGGCGGGCCGTATCGACAAGGGCATGACGATCACCCTCACCGCACAGGTCAAGACGATCGGCGCGGGCGAGGCAGTCGTCGAGGGCGGCACCGAGACGGGCAACGCCAATCTTTACAATGTACCGCTTCCCGGCATTGCAGACCGTGAATACGGCGCAAGCTATGTCGAACGTTTCGACACGTGGGGCATCTATACCATCAACAACCTCAACGGTTGGACGCTTGCCCCTTACGGCAAGGCCGACACGGGCACGACCGAAGGCACCGCCACGAAGGACAGCGAAGAGCTTGTTGCGTACGCCGAAGGCATCACGGCAACTTCTCCCACCTTCGAAGCATGGACCGACGTTGAATTCAAGTGGTCCTACTCCTCCGATTGCGTCATCACCTTCACCCGCACCCTTCTTGCGAGCGGCGATTCCCGCATCATCACGATGAAGCTTCCCGAACGTCAGTTCTACGAAACCGTCCTTCAGGGCGAGTTCGTCCGCATGAAGTTCTCGAAGATCTCCGTCGTGCAGGATCTCAAACTCACCGGTGTCGGCGACGTTACGGTCCCGACCGCGAAGAACTACGTCGAGAACGAGATGATCGATCCCGCCACCTTCGACGTCAACGTCAAGTACGCCGGCGGCCTTACGGGCAAAGCCGATCCCGCCATCCTCACCGTCTATGGGAACGCGAATGCAAACGCGACCCTCGACACCGCAGAGGGCTGGGTCAATTTGAGCGACGAGAAGCTCACCTCCGGCATCAAGGCGTATAAGCTCCATGTTCAGATCGCAGAAGACGGCTTCGACGCGTTGGTCCCCGCAGCGGAAGCGGCGAAGATCGTTATCGCGCAGAACGCGGTCGATCATGCGATCGCGACCGATGTGAATGCATTTACGAGCTTCGGCCTCGAACAGCTCTCCTTCGGGAGTAAAGACGGCAAGGCGATCGTCACGGCGGTCGCGGGCGAAGGCATCGAGTGCGTTGCGACTTCCCTTACCGCGGCACAGAGATCCGCACTCACCGGCAGCGCAGACGCTTACACGTCCTATGTTGCCTTCTCGCTCTATCAGAACGGCCCGACGCAGTTTACAAAGGGCACCGTTTCCGTCAAGAGCGGCACGACGGATCTTCCTTACTACATCAATGTGAACGGGTCCGGCACGAAGGCGGAGATCGTCATCGCCCTCAACGCGACGGTCGACCGTTCCAACATCGTCATCAGCGGCATTCAGCCCACCGATGTTCTCGTCGATCTCTCCGCGCTCGGCGGGCTCGAAGTCGCTTCGACCGTCACGAAAGGGGATCTTCCCATCAACAAGGGCGGCGAAGTCACGATCGAATATGCGATCGATTCTTCCGTGACGGCAGAACAGGTGGCAAACACCTACCGTTTCACCGTCAACGGCATCTCCAAGAACCTCAAGGCAGACGGCTCCAACGTCACCTATTCGGGCACGAACGGCAACATCACCGGTATCCCCGGCATGAGCGTTGCGGTCTCCTTCACTTCCGGCAAGCTCACGGCGACCTACACGGTCCCCGCGATCGATCCGACCAACCCGCTTTCCTACACCTTCCGTCTTGTCAACAAGTCGACGGGTGCGGTCGTCGCTTCCGATACCGTCGGTTACGATATGTATGCGGACGGCGAGATTGCGGATGGCAATTTGAATGATTCTGTCTATGTCTGGGCAGATCCGACCAACTCCTATCTCTACTTCGTAGTTGCTTACGATGCACAGAATCTTTGGGCAAACCAGATGTCGCTTCCTTTCGCGATCACGATGAATGCGGGCGCGGCGACGCCGGATGCGTACAAGGATTATGTCCACCTTCAGTTGCAGAATCTCAGCTGGACGTTCGACGCCAACGGCGCGGTTCGCTTTGCGAACTCCGTCCTCGACGGATTTGCGGCGGTCAATGCGTACACCTTCGGCGGCACCTTCAATAATCCCGAAGATACCGACCACGGTATTGCGATCGTCGTCCGTGTCGATGCGACTGCAGTCGGCTGCGACAAGGTCGCCTATACCTTCAAGACGAACTACAGCGACGACTATTATCAGGTCGCTCTGCCCGCAAACGGCGCAAGAGCGATCACGATCGCCGAGGCGGAGAAGCAGACGTCCGTTACGACGATTACGGCGGGGACCTGCGCGGTCGCAGGGACCGGTGCATTCGAAGTGAAGAGCGGTTCGACGGTCATCTTCTACGACGGCGCGGCTCCCGCTCTCGGCCAACACAACTTCGGCGCGGCGAACACCGACGGTTGGGCAACCTGCACCGTCTGCGGCGCATTGAAGTACACGGGTGCGACCCATCACGGGCTCGAGGTCGCCGCCGTTGACGGCGCCGCCGAAAACGGCCTCACGATTGCCTACAAGTCGTATGTGACGAATACCAATGCTTCGGGCGACTGGACGGCTCACGTCATCAACCCGTACTCGGACGCGAAGAAGACCCTCTCCGGTCTCATTATTACGACCGAGAACCTCGATCCTTGGAACAACACGGTCGGCCTCGGCTCCGGGCATTTGTTCCCTTCTGCGGGTTACTTGTCTCCCGATTACACTTTGGGATCTTACAAGGTTGATGACGCGAATGCAAAGAACGTCATGATCATGGTCGATAAGACGCTCGGTATCCGTTACTATGTGAACGGTCATCTTATGATTCGCTATGCAGTTGATCTGTCTACGCTTAACAATGCTCCTGCAATCAAGATTTCCGACCTCGTGACAAAGATGCTCGATTACGTCGAACAGTTCGGCTTCCTCTTTGCAGGAAACTATTCCGCTGAAGAAACGTTCGAAGGGAAAGATCTTGTTGTCATCGCCGGTACCGCCGGAACCGATTACGTCGCGGCAAGCTACTACAGCGCGATCTTCGGCGAAACGGTCGACAATGTGCCCGATCCTTCCACCCCTCCGACGCAGATCCCCGGACCGAGCCTTGCTCAGGGTACGGACTTCACCGAACAGTTCACAGTCGGCAGCGCAGACAACACTCTCGGCTTTACCGGGACGAATCCTCCCGTGTACAACAAGGAATTTGTCGAAGCAGGGCAGAAGCTCACGCTCACCGGGACGATGACCTCTAAGGACACCGCTCAGTGGGAGACCCTCATTGTCAACCTCAACGGCGGCAATGGGCTTGGCGAATGGTCGTGCTTCCGTACCGACGGTTGGCTGATGAACAACACGCTCAGCGGCGACAACCTCACGGTGGTCGGCGGCTGTGCAAACGCCGACACGAACTATGCGGATCCCGAGGGAACGGCAGACGAAGATAAGTCCTCTATCCAAGATACCGAATATATGGATCTTATCAAGAACTGCGATGTGACGATCGTGGTCGACTATTCCGACTTCAAGACGGTCGTTACGACGGTCACCTTCTCGAAGGACGATGTCAGCCGCACGTTGGTCTGCACGCTTTCCAATCCTCTTGGAACGCTCGCTTCCAGCAGATACATCGTCGGTCTCGGCGGTGAGCATGTTTACCTTACGCTTACCGGCGTGTATGCGGAATAAGGCATTCTCCGACGTCACTTGCCGGCGCTTCTAAGGCAAAAGCACAACTTCACTCCGTGAAGGAACAACTTCGCCGCACGGCTCCCGCCGTGCGGCGATTTTTAATAAGGCGGCCCAGTTTCGGCAGCAGGGACTGCCGAAACCTCGTCGCGGAGGCCACCGCTCCAGTGGGCCGCCACTCACAGCCCACAGGGCTGTTAAGTAAGAATTGGCGGCCACCCCCCTACCCCCCTCCGGTGGAGGGGGCAAGAGAAAGAGAGGGGAGCCCTTGGCGCCTCCGTGGGAGAAGCGCTTAACCCCTTGGCGCCTCCGTGGGAGAAGCGCTTAACCCCTTGGCGCCTCCGTGGGAGGAGCTGTCGAGGCGTAGCCGAGACTGAGGTGGGGCGAGTTCTAATAAGGCGCACCCAGTTTCGGCAGTCCCTGCTGCCGAAACGGGCACGGCGCAGCCGTGACGGATGGGGGGTACCCTCGGCGCCCAAGCCCTACCCCCTTTGGGGGGAGGGTGGCACGGCGCAGCCGTGACGGATGGGGGGTACATTCTAAATCACGTCACCCTGAGCGAAGTCGAAGGGTCACCGCATTATAACAAGGTGATGTTTCGACTACGGCTAACGCCTTCGCTCAACATGACGGATTGGAAGCCTCGCCCACTATGACGTTTTCACTTGACTTCTCGGCGGGCGGGGGATATAATAGTACCGTACTATCACGCAGGAGGATCCTCATGAAAAAATATCCCAACGTGTTCGTATTCGATCATCCCCTCATCAAGCACAAGGTCTCCATCCTCCGCGACAAAAACACCGGCATGAAGGAGTTCCGCGAACTCATCGAGGAGATCACCGTCATCATGACCTACGAGAGCATGAAGGATGTCACCCTCGTCCCCGTCGAAGTGGAGACCCCCCTCGAGCGCACCGTCGAGTATCGGGTGCCCGAGGAGAGCGTCGCCATCGTCCCCATCCTCCGCGCGGGGCTCGGCATGGTGAACGGCGTGCACCGCGTCTTTCCGACGGCGCGCGTGGGGCACATCGGCATGTACCGCGACGAGACCACCCTCGAGCCGCAGGAGTACTACTGCAAGCTCCCCGACGGCATCGAGGAAAAGACGGTGTTCGTCGTCGACCCCATGCTCGCAACGGGAGGATCGGCCTCCGACGCCATCTCCGCCCTCAAAAAGAGGGGAGTGAAGAACATCAAGATGATGTCGATTATCGCCGCGCCCGAGGGGGTAGAGCGGCTTTCTAAGGAGCACCCCGACGTGCCCGTCTATGTCTCCACCCTCGACCGCTGCCTCAACGGGAACGGGTACATCCTCCCCGGCCTCGGCGACGCCGGCGACCGCCTCTTCGGCACGAAGTAAGGGGGCGGGGGCAAGAAAGAAGGGGCCTACCCTCGGCGCCTCCGTGGGAGAAGCGCTTAACCCCTTGGCGCCTCCGTGGGAGGAGCTGTCGAGGCGAAGCTGAGACTGAGGTGGGGCGAGTTCTAATAAGGCGCACCCAGTTTCGGCAGCAGGGACTGCCGAAACCTCGTCGCGGAGGCCACCGCTCCAGTGGGCCGCCACTCACAGCCCGCAGGGCTGTTGAGTAAGAATTGGCGGCCCACCCCCCTACCCCCCTCCGGTGGAGGGGGCAAGAGAGGAAAGGAATGGAGGGGGCAAGAGAAGGAGAGGGGAGCCCTCGGCGCCTAAGCCCTACCCCCATTGGGGGGAGGGTGGCACGGCGCAGCCGTGACGGATGGGGGGTACATTCTAAATCACGTCATACCGAGCTTGTCGTATCACCTCATGACAAAAGAAAAAACGCCCCGAAGGGCGTTTTTTCTTCTCTCCTTACGCTTTGTCGGCGGAGCCGAGAACGTCGACGATCTTATGCTTCACCATTTCCTTCATGTTCGCACGCGCGTCGCCGAGGTACTGTCTCGGGTCGAAGTGGGAAGGATTCTCCGCAAGGTGACGGCGCACCGCCGCCGTGAAGGCAACGCGGAGGTCGCTGTCGATATTGATCTTGCAGACGGCAAGTTTCGCGGCCTTTCGAAGCTCCGATTCGGGAATACCGATCGCGTTGGGCATGGAGCCGCCGAATTCGTTGACGACGGCGACCTGTTCGGCGGGAACGCTCGACGCGCCGTGAAGGACGATGGGGAACCCGGGAAGACGGCGGCCGATCTCCTCGAGAATGTCGATGCGGAGTTTCGGGTCCTGCCCGGGCTTGAATTTATACGCCCCGTGGGAGGTGCCGATCGCGATCGCAAGCGAATCGATCCCCGTGCGGGAGGTGAATTCCTGCACTTCGTCGGGGGAGGTGAACATCGCGTCGTGCGCTTCGACCTTGACGTCGTCCTCGATCCCCGCAAGTTTTCCGAGCTCCGCCTCGACGACGACGCCGTGCGCGTGGGCGTACTCGACGACCTTCTTCGTGAGGGCGATATTCTCTTCCCACGGCTTGGAGGAGGCATCGATCATGACGGAAGTGAAGCCGACGTCGATGCAGTCCTTGCAGATCTCGAAGTCTGCGCCGTGGTCGAGGTGCATGGCGATGGGGATATCCGTCGTTTCGGCGGCCGCCGCGACGAGGTGACGGAGGTACACGGGATTGGCGTACTTCCGCGCCCCTGCGGAGACTTGCAGAATGACGGGGGAGCGGCATTCGTCGGCCGCTTCGACGATCGCCTGGATCATCTCCATATTGTTGACGTTGAACGCGCCGACGGCATAGCCGCCCGCATACGCTTTTGCAAACATTTCCTTGGTGGTAACTAAGGGCATAAAACATTTCCTCCCGAATGGCGTTTTCTCAATTATACGGCTTTTTCGGGAAAATTGCAAGGGGATAGCGTAAATCTCCCGAAAAAATTTCCGAACGGGGGAAAGAAAGGGGAAAAGGGCGGAGGCAAATCCCTCCCCCGTGCGAAAAAAATAAAAAAATCGCAAATACGGGGCAAAAACGGTTGACATTCGGCCTCCGAAATGGTACACTCATCTTACGCACCTGAGGGGTGTAATTTTTTTGTATGGAGTTTTCGACCAATGGCTGTCAAATCGACGAGAATGAAGGTCACCTTCGAATGCACGGAGTGCAAGAACAGGAACTACGACAGTTTCAAGAACAAGCGGAACGATCCCGACCGTCTCGAGCTGAAAAAGTACTGCCCCGTCTGCAAGAAGCACACGGTGCACAAGGAATCCAAGTAAGATCTCATCGGAGAAAATATCATGGCAAGATCCAACGAAGAGAACTTCGATAAGGCGAAAGCCGGCAAAAAGGCGAAGGCGCAGGACAAAAACAAGAAGCCCAATTTCTTCGTGCGCATCGGCAGAAAGCTCAAGGAGACCTTCTCCGAGCTCAAGCGCGTCACATGGCCGACGTTCGGCACGGCGGTCAAATCGACGGGCATCGTGCTCGTGATCGTTCTCATCTTCACCGTCATCGTCACCTGCGTCAACGTGGGCTTTTCGGAGCTTCTGGAACTCATCACATCGCTGGGGGCATAACGCGCTATGGCAATCACCTACATCGATACCGAGCCGAAGTGGTACATCCTTCACACCTATTCGGGGTATGAGGCGATGGTCAAGGAGAGCCTCTTCCGTCTCATCGAGAACAACAACCTCGGCGACCAGATCTTCGACGTCAAGATCCCCACGGAGCAGACGATCGAGGAGAAGGCCAACGGGAAGAAGAAGGTCGTCGAGCGCAAGCTCCTCCCTTGCTACGTGTTCATCAAGATGATCTATTCCAATCAGCTTTGGTATCTTGTGACGAACACGAGGGGGGTGACGGGCTTCGTCGGGCCGCAGGGGCGCCCCATTCCCATGAAGGACGACGAGATCCGCAAGATGCGCCTCGAGGAATTCGTGCAGGACGCCGACTTCAAGGCGGGCGACAGGGTCTCCATCGACAACGGCCCCTTGGAAGGGTTCATCGGGTCGATCAAGGAAGTCAACGACGAGACGCAGCGCGCAAAGGTCCTCATCACGATGTTCGGACGGGAGCAGGAAGTCGAAGTCGAATATATCCAGATGCAGAAGATCGCGGCGGACGCCGTCGAGATCCCCCGCGAAGAGGATTAAAATTACCGATTCCGCACGAAAGTGCGTATAGGATCGCCGCATCGCGGCGAGCGTGGGAGAGGCGATAAATCCAACTGCCGTCGCCTTGCATGTACCACACAGGAGGTTTTCAAATGGCAAAGAAGATCACCGCAGTCGTAAAGCTGCAGCTTCCCGCCGGGAAAGCGACCCCCGGTCCCCCCGTCGGTTCGACGCTCGGCCCGCACGGGATCAACATCCCCGGGTTCACGAAGGAGTTCAACGCCCGCACGGCGTCGCAGGACGGGCTCATCATCCCCGTCGTCATGACGATCTATCAGGATCGCTCCTTCACGTTCGTCCTCAAGACCCCGCCCGCACCCGTCCTCATCAAGAAGGCGCTCGGCATCGAGACGGCTTCTTCGACCCCCAACAAGGTCAAGGTCGGCAAGCTCACGAAGGCGCAGGTCGAAGAGATCGCAAAGACCAAGATGCCAGACCTCAACTGTTCTTCGCTCGAGAGCGCGATGAGCATGATCAAGGGCACCGCCCGCAGCATGGGCATCACCGTCGAGGAGTAAGGAGGGAAGCGCGATGAAATACGGGAAAAAGTATGCAGACAGCCTGAAATCCTTCGACAAATCCAAGACGTACGACGCGACCGAGGCGATGGGCCTCGTCCTTGCCAACGCCAAGGCGAAATTCGACGAAACGGTGGAACTTCACGTCCGCCTCGGCATCGACCCGAGACAGGCCGACCAGCAGGTCCGCGGCGTGCTCGTTCTTCCCAACGGCACCGGTAAAACAAAGACCGTCCTCGTCGTCGCAAAGGGCGAGAGAGCGGACGCCGCGAAGGCGGCGGGTGCGGATTTCGTCGGCGCGGAGGAGATGATCCAGAAGATCCAGACGGAGAACTGGTTCGGATTCGACGTCATGATCACCACGCCCGACATGATGGGCGTCGTCGGCCGCATCGGCCGTATCCTCGGCCCCAAGGGCCTCATGCCCAACCCCAAGAGCGGGACGGTCACGATGGACGTCGCCCGCGCGGTGCAGGAGGTCAAAGCAGGTAAGGTCGAGTACCGTCTCGACAAGACGGCGATCATCCACTGCCCGATCGGCAAGCGCAGCTTCGGGACAGAGAAACTCATGGAGAACTTCAATGCGCTCATGGACGCGATCGTCCGCGCCAAGCCCGCTGCGGCAAAGGGTCAGTACGTGAAGAGCGTCACCCTCACGAGCACGATGGGCCCCGGCGTCAAAGTCGCCTACACGAGAAGCTGAAGAAAGGGCGAAAAACGCTTGACAGCGTCGTTCGTTTCTGGTAAACTCAATATGACCGCAGACAACGGGTGCTACCGCTCAATATCCCGTCGAGGTTGCATTTCTTGATGAATATCGGGAAGTCGCTCCGCACGGTCTGCGTGCGGAGCTGTTTTTCCCCTTCGGGGGCAATCGGGTCGAAAGACTTACAGGAGGTAACCATGTCGGAAAATTTCGAAGCCAAAAAGGCGATCGTCGAAGAGATCAAGGAAAAGATCAACGCCGCGAAATCGGTCGTGCTCGCACACTACGACAGACTGACCGTGGCGGAAGTCACAGACCTCAGAAACCGTTTCCGCAACGCGAATTGCGAATACAAGGTCTATAAAAACACCTTGGTGCGCAAGGCGTTCGACGAACTCGGCGTCACCGCGTTCGATGCGGATCTCAACGGCGCGACGGCTTTCGTGTTCTGCCCGGACGAGACGAGCGGCTGCTCGATCATCGCGAAGGCGGTCAAGGAAGCGCCCGTTTTGGCGGACAAGATCGTCCCGAAGAGCGCCTATGTCAACGGCGCCTACGTGGATGAGGAAGGTGTCAAGAAACTCGCGGCGATCCCTTCGAGAGAGGTATTGATCGCAAAGATGCTCGGCTGCCTGCAGTCGCCCATCGCAAACTTCGCGTATGTGCTCAAAGCAATCGCGGAACAAAAATCTTAAATTTATCCGGAGGGAACAAAAATGGATGTTCAGAAGTTGATCGAAGAAGTAAAGGCTATGTCTGTCGTGGAACTCAACGACCTCGTGAAGGCGCTCGAAGAGGAATTCGGCGTTTCGGCGGCGGCTCCCGTTGCGGTCGGCGGCGCCGTGGCTGCGGAAGCGGCTCCTCAGGAAGAGGAAAAGACGGAGTTCGATATCGTCCTCAAGGATTTCGGCGCGAACAAGATCGCCGTCATCAAGGTGGTCCGCGAACTCACCGGTCTCGGCCTTGCCGATGCGAAGAAGGCAGTCGAGAGCCTCGGCGTCATCAAGGAAGCCGTTCCGAAGGCAGATGCGGAAGCTGCGGTCGCCAAGCTCAAGGAAGCGGGCGCCGTTGCGGAGCTCAAGTAACCTTTTCCGCAAGTTCAAAAACGACGCAGGGGAGGCAGCAGTTGCCTCCCCTTGTTGTATTTTTGCGGAAAGCGGGGGAGAAGAGGCGAAATTCTTGAAAATCGCTTTCATTTCCTGCGATTTTTTTCGGGGATTTGTAAAATTTTTTTCAGAACCGTCTTGTAATTTCCCGAACTTTCTGCTATAATACTTACACCTCGGAAAACGGCGGCGCATCGCCTCACTTTGGGCGGCGCCGCAAATGTATTTTTTCCGCACAACGGTATGCTCGATAAATTCTACGCAGCGGTCGGCGCCGATTCCCCGGTGCCCGTCGTCATCATATCGGTCGCGATCATGCTCCTTGCGGGGTTTTTGGGGACGAGACTCACGAAGCTTTTAAGGCTTCCGAACGTCACCGCCTATATCCTCGTCGGGATCCTCCTCGGACCCTATTGCTTCGACCTCGTGCCGGAGTACGTCTCGCAGGGGATGGACTTCATCTCCGATATCGCGCTGGCGTTCATCGCCTTCAGCGTGGGCGAGTATTTCCGCTTTTCGACCCTTCGAAAAAACGGCGGAAAGGTGGTGGTGATCACCCTCTTCGAGGCGCTCCTCGCGTCCGTCCTCGTGTTTGTGCTCACCTATTTTATCTTGCGCCTCGGGCTGGCTTTCTCCATCATTCTCTCCGCCCTTGCCTCGGCGACCGCACCCGCTTCGACCATGATGACCATCCGCCAGACGGGAGCGCGGGGGGACTTCGTCGACACCCTCTTTTCGGTCGTCGCGCTCGACGACGTCGTCGGGCTGCTTGCGTACAGCGTCGCCGTCTCCGTCGCGCTGGCCTCCCTCGGAAACGGCTTTTCGGCGGGGGACGTGCTCCTTCCCATCGCGTGGAACATCATGATGGTCGCGATCGGCATCGGGCTTGGATTCCTCCTCAAATTCCTGATGGCGAAGCGTTCGACGGACAACCGCCTCATCGTGTCGGTCGCCTTCCTCTTTGCCCTCTGCGGGGTCGGCGCGGCCGTCGACGTCTCTCCGCTCCTCGGCTGTATGGCGATGGGGACGGTCTACATCAACCTCTCGGGGGACGACAAGCTCTTCAAACAGCTCAACTACTTCAGCCCGCCCATCCTTCTTCTCTTCTTCGTGAAGTCGGGGCTCGGCTTCCGTCTCGACGCCCTCGTGAGCGTCGATAAGTCGATCGGGGGGATGCCTCTTCTTGTCATCGGCATCCTGTACTTCGTCGTGCGGATCGTCGGGAAGTACGGCGGCGCCTTCCTCGGCTGTGCCATCGTCAAAAAGCCCGCAAAGGTGCGGAACTTCCTCGGGATGGCGCTGACGCCGCAGGCGGGGGTGGCGATCGGGCTTGCTGCGCTCGGAGCGCGCGTGCTCGGCGGAGACATGGGGAGCATGCTCCAGACGGTCATCCTCTCCTCGAGCATCCTCTACGAGCTCCTCGGCCCCGCCCTTGCCAAGCTCTCCCTCTACCTCTCGGGTTCGTACGGACAGGCGGCGGAGGCGGCGGAGGGCGCGGAAGGGGCTCCCGCGGCGCCTCCCACACGGGAACAGGAGGTCGCCGCCCTCAAGGAGCGCATGAGTGCGATCCAGAAGGAGATTTCCGCCAAAGAATACGCGCGGACGCCCGAGGAGGAGGCCTTCCTCGAGGCGACGGAGGAAGCGGCTTCCCCCGGCGCGGAATATAACCGAAGAAAATTCATCAACAAGAGGTAACTTATGCCTACCGATTTGATCGCAAATGTGTTCGGAACATGGTCGCAGGAGGTGAACATCGCCTCCACGGCGCTCAAGACGGGGCTCATCGTCCTGATGGCGGTCGTCCTCGGCTGCGAACGCGCCCGCAACCGTCATGCGGCGGGGCTCCGCACCTTCATCGTGCTCTCCATCGGGTCGATGTTCGCGGGGATCGCCGACCTCTACTTCATCACCGTGCTGCATGTGGGATTCTCCTTCATGTCCGCCGCCGTCTTTATCGGAATTTCCATCATTACCGCCAATACCATCGTCTATTCCTCCAAGAATCAGATCATGGGGCTGACGACCTCCGTCGGCACATGGGCGATGTCGATCATTTCCGCCATCCTCGGCCTCGGGCTCTATACTGCCGCCCTCATCGGGTATGTGGCGCTCCTTCTCGGGCTCGTCGCCTTTTCGTGGATGGAGAACTACATCAAGAGCAAGTCCGACCACTTCGAGATCCACCTCGAGCTCAAGTCGAGAAGCAGTCTTCAGGACTTCATCACGGCGGCACGGGAATTCGGGCTGACCATCGACAACCTCGAGCTCAATCCCGCCTACGCGAACTCGGGGCTGAGCGTGTACACGGTGCGCCTCACGATCGTCGACAAGGCCCTCCGCAAGAAGAGCCACGCGGATATCATCGAGGCGCTTGCCGTCCTCGATTGCGTCTATTTCGTCGAAAAGATCGGCTGAAAGAGGGAAAAATCGTGCGCCCGAGCCTTTCGGGCGCCCCTTTTTTGCGCCGAAGGACAAATTTCACCCCGAAATCCCCGAAAGCGCTTGACGGAAACAAAAAATGCGGGTAAAATAGATAGGGTAAAGTTAGGAGGGTTTTTCCGTGAAAAAGATTTTCCGCCGCACGGTCGCAGCTGCGTCCGCCACCGCGCTTTGCGCCGCGACGCTCTTTGCGTTTGCGGGCTGTACGACCAAGCACCCCGAGGTCACCATCACCTATACCTTCAACGGGACGGATTACGAAGTCGATTACATCCTCTCCCGCTACGATGCGCCGCAGACGGTGCAGCACTTCATCGAGCTCGCCGACGCGGGCTACTACGACGGGATGTGCATCCACGACTACGACACCAACTTCCTCTATTCGGGCGGCTACACCCTCGAGGACGGGGAGCTCGTCGAGGTCGACTACTTCTCCCGCGTAAAACAGCTCGAGGAGGAGAAGGGGATCACCTTCACCCAGTCCGTCTGGACGGATGACGAGGCGCACACCCCGCTCTACACCGTGCGCGGGGAGTTCACCGAGAACAGCGTGCACCCGCAGTACTCCCGCGAGAACAACCACTCGACGGGCGCACTCGTCATGTACTATACCTCTAAGGGCTCCTACGAGGGCGACGTCGTCGTCCGCCGCGCCGACGAAGGCAAGGACAACGAGGGCAAGGCCGAGCAGGAGGAACGCTACAAGTACAACAGCGCGACCTCTCTCTTCTACACCTACACCTCCCCGAGCGCCAATACCGACCTTCAGAAGACCTACTGCGTGTTCGGCATGGCGAAGGACTTCACCAAGCAGCTCGACGAGGGGCTCCTTCAGGCCATCCGCGACTACATCAGCGAACGCGCCGACGACGAGAATTACGCCTTCGCCCCCGAGCGCACCGAGAAGATCAACACCTTCGAACCCTTCGAAGAGGTCAGAAAGGGCGGGCTCACGGCGGTGTACGAGACGCCTGTCGAACAGCCCATCATCATCAAGTCCGTCAAGGTGACGAAGTACTGATCCAAAGAGCAAATTCCGAACAAAAAGAGAGGGAGACGCGCGTCTCCCTTTTTTCATTCGACGGGAATGAGGTTTTCTACCTTCCCGTCCTTTTCCTCTACGCGGAAATAGCGCACGTCAAAGACCCGTTCCTTCCGCGGATAGACGAGCCCGAGGACGGCGGGATCGGCGGTGAGGGCGACCGATTCGAACTTCCCGAGATAGTCCTTAAGAGCGGCGGCGCGGCCGCGCAGCGATTCCGCAAGGAAGGGGGCGGGGTCGGCGCCTATGAGAACGCTCTCGAAGAGGGCAAGCGCATAGCTGACGGGCTTCGGCGGCTCGGGGGCGCGGAGGACGCAGGCGCGGAGGACGCCGTCCTCCCATTCGAGAAGGCCGACATGCCCCATGCTGTCGTGAAAGGGGACCTCTGCTTTGACCGTCACGCCCCGCTCCGTCACCTTCCCGTCCGAAGAGACGAGGACCTCCCCCCTTGCCGTGAGGAGGCAAAAACAGCCCTCTCCCTCGACGAGGAGATGCCGCCCCGCCATCGAAAAGCGGGCGTTTTCGTAGGCGTCGGAGAGGGGCACGGTGTGCTCTCCGCCCTCGCCCCGCACGGTGAGGGCGACCCGCTCCCGCACACAGAGAGTGAGAAGGAGCCCGCCGAGTTGTTCCTCCTTGAGGACGCGCATTTCGGCCTCTTCGCGGAGGAAGTCGCAGGCGTAGACGGCAACGCCCCCGCGGAGAAAGTACAGCTTTACGCCGCGGGGCGGGGCGAAGAGGAAGTCCTCGTCGAAGCAGAAGGAGACGCTCTTATAGCCGATCGGCTTCATCTCGATAAAAAGGCCGTCCGCGGGGTCTATTTCCGCATACCGTTCGAAGCCGTCGACGATCCCAAGATACGCGCCGCCCGCCGTGAGGGCGCATTGCTTTTCGGATAAAAAACAAACTCTCATCCCTCTATCCAATGTATAATGCGATAAAATTATGTCAAGAATCTTCTTCGAGGTGGCAATATGAACAAAATCAACGGCTACACGGAAGAGGAAGCGACGGGGCTCATCGAATACATCTACGAGGGGAAGAACGCGGGCAAGACCCTTTCCTACCTCTTCGAGACGTACGGGCAGGAGCACAGCCGCGCCAAGGGGAGCGTTCGCAACTACTATTACGCATTTTTGAAGAAGAAGGACGATTCGCGCGTCAGCCGCATTCTCGAGGGGAAGGACCTCCGCGCGGGGACCATCCGCCCCTTCACCGAGGAGGAGACGCAGTCGCTCCTTGAAAAGGTCATCGAGGGGCGGCGGAGAGGACTTTCGGTGCGGAGGGCCATCTTCGAGGCGTCGGGCGGGGACGAAAAGCTCATGCTCCGCATGCAGAACAAGTATCGGAACCTCCTCAAAAAGCAGCCCGAGCGGGTCGAGAAGGCGGCAAAGGAGGCGGGGATCCCGAATATCGACCCCTTCCTCAAAAGGCGGCTCGAGCGGGAGATCGACGCACTCTATGCGCGCATCGCGGAGGATCTTCGCCGCGAGAACGAGGCGCTCCGCGCCGAACTGGAAAAATTACGCAGCGGGAAAGACGAATAACGTCCTCATATTTTCACAAGCTGAAAACAACGGAGGACGGTATGGAAAAAATGTTTTGTCTCGGACTACTTCTCGGCGCCGTTTCGGGGGCGCTTCTTGTAGCAAACAGCTATAAGGCGCGTTCCCTCGTCAAAAAAAGTCAGGCGGAAGTCATGCAGAAAGTGGACGAAATGATGGACGAACGCCTCAAAGCGCAGACCGAAAAGTCGCAAGAGGGCGAAGAGAAGCAGTCGGGAAAAGCCAAGAAGTAACGAAAACGCGGGCATGCCCGCGTTTTCTTTTGCGCAAACAGAGAAAAACCTTTACATTTCCGCACGGATATGCTATACTTTTCCTATGGAGATCGTTGCATTCGACATCGGCGATAAGCGCATCGGCGTCGCCTTTTCCGATCCGTTCGGCTCCTACGCCGTCCCCTCCGAGACCTATTTCCGCACGGGGAATTTTTCGGAGGACGTTCGGGCGGCGGCGCGGATCGCGGAGGAGAGGGGAGCGGGTGCGATCGTCTGCGGCCTCCCGCTGAATGCGGACGGCACCGAGAGCGTTCAGACGCAAAAGACCCGCCGCTTCGTCGAGGCCCTTCAAAAGGAGACGAAGATCCCCGTCTTTTTCGAGGACGAACGCTATACGACGCGTGCGGCGCGGGGGGACCTCGAGGCGATCGGCGTGAGCGCCAAGAAGGACAAGAAGAAAAAGAACGTCGATTCGATCGCGGCGGCGTATATTTTGGAAAGCTGGCTCGCATCCCGCGGGCAAGGGAGAAAGGATATGGAAATGAAGGAAGAGACGGTCAACGAGTACGACGACGGCATCATCGAACTCATCGACGAAGAGGGCACGAGCTACCGTTTCGAGCACGTGATGACCTTCGAATATCGGGGAGAGTGGTACTGCGCCCTCACCCCCGAAAAGACGGAGGAGCCCGAGGAGGATGAAGAGGTCGAGGAGGAGATCGCCATCTACCGTATTGCGGGAGAGGGGGAAGAGGAGCACCTCGAGGCGATCGAGGACGCCGAACTTCTCGACGAAGTATTCGCCGAATTCTGCGCCCAGAGCGAAGATTTCGAGGACGCCGACGAGGCGGCAAGTCTCGAACCCGACGAAGAATAACCCATGAATGCGGTAAATTACGACCGCCTGATGTTAAATGCGCTCGGGGCGTTTGCGGGGAAGCGGCTGCTTCTCCACAGTTGCTGTGCGCCCTGCTCTTCCTATTGCCTTACGGAAGTCGCGCCGCACCTTCGGACGACCGTACTCTACTATAATCCCAACCTCGACTGCGCCGAGGAGTACGAAAAGCGCAAAAACGAGGAGATCCGCTTTCTGAAGGAGACGGGGCTTGCCGACCTTCTCGACTGCGATTATTGCCCAGAGGACTTCGAAAAAGTCATAGTGGGGTACGAAAACGAGCGGGAAGGGGGCGCCCGCTGTACGCGGTGCTTCCGCCTCCGCCTCGAAAAATGCGCCTTTGAGGCGAAGAAGGGCGGGTTCGACCTCTTCGGAACGACCCTCACCGTCTCCCCCTTAAAGGACGCGGAGAGGATCAACGAGATCGGGTTTGCCCTCGAAAGGGAGTACGGCGTTTCCTATCTTCCCTCCGACTTCAAGAAGCGGGGCGGGTATCAGCGCTCCATTGAGCTCTCGAAGAAGTACGGATTGTACCGGCAGAACTATTGCGGATGCCGCTTTTCCAAGCGGGACAACTGAAAAGAGGACGGCGGCAAGGGTGCCGCCGTCTATATTTTTCTTATTCGTCTAAGGGAAGCGCTTGCCCCGTCAGAAGGTGGCGGGAGAAGAGGTCGGGGAGGGGACGGTGTGCGTTTTCGGCCTCGTAGAAGGCCTCCATCGCCTCGACGGCGCCGCGTCGGGCGGCAAGGAAGAGTTCGTCCGCATTGGCGTATTTGCCGTCCGTGAGGGCGGAAAAGCTCTCCCCGCCGATGCGGTCCGCCTTCGGCTCCTTTTGGGGGAAGAGGTCGATGAGGGAATGAATTTTGAGCCCTCTTCCGAGGGCGGCGACCCCCTTCCCGCCGTACTTCCCGTGGATGAAGCCGAGATATTGCCGAAAAGAGCGGCACACGGTGTTGAAATTTTGCTTGGAAAACCCCTTCAGGCCGATGCGGGTCAGGGCCTCGGAGAGATAGGGGCGGAGGATGTCCTCCTTTGCGATACATTTGAGGTCGAAGGGGTAGCGGTGGAAGGTTGCGCTTTCTCCCTCCCGCGTGCGGAGAAAATAGACGTCCCAGTCGTTCTCGATCCCCTGATGCAGAAAGTGTCCGCCCTTCTCCCGCTCGAGATAGCGGTAGACGAAGGGGTGGAAGGCGGTATCCGCGGCGAGATGGGTCGCAAAACCGAGGGCGTAGGCAAGGCATTTTTCCGCCTCCGTGCCCGTCTTTCCCCCGAGGGAGGTGCGGAGCGCCTCGAACCAGCGATAGACGTGCCCGCGGTGGAGGATCTTCCCGCGGTTTTTCGTCTTGGACGCCGTCCCGGTGAAGAAGAAGAGGTCGGGTCCCTGCGCGCCGAGAAAAAAGTAGCCGGGGGCGGCAAGCGCCATTTCCCCGACCGATCCCGCGGCGAGCGCCGCTTCCTTTGCGATGAGTTCGTGCGTGATGCTTGAAGGCATGTTCCCTCCCTTTCCATTATATCCGTTTTGCGGAAAATATGTACCGTGTACGGCTTAAACGGGGTTTCTTGCGCCGAAGATCGCCGTCCCGATGCGCACCATGTTCGACCCGTTCGCGATCGCAAGCCGCCAATCCCCGCTCATACCCATGGAGAGAATTTCGATCCCTTCGAAGCGTTCCCGCGCCTCTTCGTAGAGCTTGCGCATGCCGCTTGCAAGGCGGGAGAGGAGGGCTTCGTCCTCCGAGAGGGGAAGCATCGCCATGAGGCCGCACACCTTGAGGGCGGGAAGGGCGGAGATGCGTTCGAGGGCGAAGAGGGTCTCTTCCGCCGAAAAGCCGCCTTTACTCTCTTCGCCGCCCGCGTTGACCTCGATAAGGACGCGCTGAACGGCGTTTTTCCGTTCCGCAAGGGAGGAAATTTCCCTTGCGAGCCCGTCGCGGTCGACGGAGTGGATGAGCGCCGCTTTCCCGATGAGGTACTTTACTTTATTCGTCTGAAGGCGGCCGATGAAGTGCGCCTCGGCGCCCTCGAAGGCGGAATATTTTTTGGTGAATTCCTGCACACGGTTCTCTCCGACGGCGCAGATCCCCGCACGGATGGCGCGGCGGACTTCCTCCTCCGTCCTCGTCTTTGTCGCGGCGACGAGGGTGACCTTTTCGCCGAAGGGGTTGCCGCGGGAAATTTCTTCAAGGAGCGCCGCCACGTTTTCTTCGATCATTTCTTGCCTCGGTAGGTGAGGAATTCGTTCTTTTTGAGAAAGACGGAGAGGGCCCCGTCGTCGCGCATCCCGCGAAGGAGGGCCGCCTCGATGAGGACCGTCTTTCCGCGGAAAGCGCCGAGCTCCTTGGGTTTGACTTTGAGGTAGCCGAGATAGTCCTCCTCGATGGGGTCGTCCCCGTTTCCTTCGGGGTCGCGCTTTAAGGCCTCGAGAAGAAGCTCCTGCCGCTCCGTCTTATACACGTTGACATAGTACGCCTTATTGGGGGCGGGGAGGATGGAAAGGAGGAGCTTTTCCTCCGATTCGACGCGGGCAAGGAGGGTCTTTTCTCCCTTCCAGCCCGTCTTGCGGTTGTAGAGGAGGAAGAAAACAAAGTACGCCGTGAAGAGCACGAAGAGGACGAGGGAGAGGGTGAAAAACACGGGTTTTTTTGTAAAAGTCCATGCGAGGAGGGTCCCGAGCACGGCGACCGCGAAAAACCCGAGGAGGATGTAGATGAGTTTGCGGAGCGGGGACATCAGAACGCCGCAAGCCGCCGTTTGACGGAGGCAATGCCCTCCAGCGCGGCCTTATGGGAAGAGCCGCCGACCGAGCCGCGCGCCTCCGCCGAGGCACGGGCAGTCACCGCGCGGAGGATATCTTCTCCGAATACGGGGGAAATGCTGCGGAATTCTTCGAGGGTGAGCGTCTCGAGCGTCTTTCCCTCTTCGATGCAGTAGCGGACGAGCTTCCCCGTCGCGGCATGGGCGTCGCGGAAGGGGACGCCGTGCTTTGCGAGGTAATCGGCTACGTCCGTCGCCGTCGAGAAGCCCTCTCCCGCCGCTTGGAGCATGCGCTCGGGGCAGAGGCGGAGCTTTTCGATGAGGGCGGTGTAGATGGTGAGGCAGGAAAAGAGCGTCTCTTCGGCGTCGAAGAAGCCCTCCTTGTCCTCCTGAAGGTCCTTGTTATAGGCAAGCGGCAGCCCCTTCAGCGTCGTGAGGATGGCCATGAGGTGCCCATACACCCGCCCCGCTTTTCCGCGGACGAGCTCGGGAAGGTCGGGATTTTTCTTCTGCGGCATGATGGAGGAGCCCGTCGAGTATTCGTCGGGGATCTCGAAATAGCCGAATTCGTCCGAGGTGTAGAGGATGGTGTCCTCGCACAGCCGCGAAAGGTGGGTCATCGAAAGGGAGGCCGCAAAGAGGTACTCTGCGACGAAATCGCGGTCGGAGACGGCGTCGAGCGCGTTTTGGGAGATCTCCGCAAAGCCGAGGAGCTCCTTCGTATATTCGCGGTCGATGGGGTAGGAGGTCCCCGCAAGGGCGGCGCTGCCGAGGGGCATGACGTTCACCCGCTCTCTCAAATCGCGGAAGCGGCCGAGGTCGCGGAGGAACATCTCCGAATAGGCGTTGAAGTACTGCGCTCCGCGGATGGGCTGCGCCTTCCGCAAATGGGTGAAACCGGGAAGAATGTACTCTAAGGCGCCCTCCGCCTTCTCAACGAGTGCCAAAACGAGCCCTTTGAGAAGTTCTGTGGCGCGGTCGACGCTCTCCCGCACATACAAGCGGAAGTCGGTCGCGACCTGATCGTTGCGCGAACGCGCCGTATGGAGGCGTTTTCCCGCGTCGCCGATGCGGCGGGTGAGTTCGCCCTCCACAAAGGAATGGATATCCTCCGCGCCCTCCGCTTCGAGCGTCCCCGCTTTGAGGTCCGAAAGGATCCCTTCGAGCCCTTCGACGATGCGTTTTACGTCCTCCTCTTTGAGGATCTTGCACTTTCCGAGCATCCGCGCGTGGGCGACGGAGGCCGTGATATCCGCGGCGTAGAGCCGCTTATCGAAGGGAAGAGATTGGTTGAATGCGTCCGCATCGGCCGAGAGCGCCTTATCGAACCTACCTTGCCACAGTTTCATGAGTCGACCGCCTGTATTTCTTGCGATAAAGTGTACACCCTTTTGTCGAAAAAAGCAAGCCGTTTGCGTGCGCACGCCGAAATTTCCTTGACATCGGGCGGCGTTTTCATGTAAAATAATCGCATGGTGATCCTTGGGCTCGATCCCGGATACGGGACGATGGGGTACGGCGTGATCGAAAAAGATGCGAACGGAAACTGTTCGGCGGTCGACTTCGGCGTCGTCCGTACGCCCGCAAGCGAAAATTTTGCCGTTCGGCTGTGCATCCTCGAGGAGGGCGTCAACGCCCTGTTCGACAAATTTCATCCCGAAGAGGCGGCGATGGAGGAGCTCTTCTTCTCCAAAAACATCACGACGGGCATCGCCGTTGCGCACGCCCGCGGGGTGATGCTCCTCACTTGCAACAAGCGCTGCGGCAGGATCTTCGAATACACGCCCAATCAAATCAAGCAGGCGCTCACGGGCTACGGCGCCGCCGACAAGGGGCAGATGCAGCGGGTCGTCGCTTCCCATCTGCGCCTTAAGTCCGTCCCCCGTCCCGACGACGCGGCGGATGCCCTTGCGGTCGCCCTCTGCCACGCCTTCACGAGCCGTTTTTCGGCCATGTTCGGCGTGCGCTGAAATTTTCGGAGGAATTATGATCGGTTATCTGAAGGGAAAAGTCAAAGCGATAACGCCCGAAGCGGTGCTTCTCGAGGTGGGCGGCGTCGGGTACGAAGTGGTGTGCTCGGGCGCGGCCTTTTCGCGGCTCTCCTCCGTCCCCAAGGGGGAGGAGGGGGAGGTCTACACCTACCTCCGCATTCAGGAGGACGACATCACCCTCTTCGGCTTTGCCGACATGCAGGAAAAATCGCTCTTTCTCCGCCTCACTTCCGTGCAGGGGGTGGGCGCGAAGATGGCGATCGCCATTCTCTCGGCGATGCGTCCCGGGGAGGTCTCCGACGCGATCGCGACCGCCGACTCCAAGCGCCTTTCGGGCGTGAAGGGGGTCGGAAAAAAGACGGCGGAGCGCATCATTCTCGAGCTCCACGGCAAGATCTCCGCGGACGAGCTCCTCGGCGGCGAAACGGTGGGAGGGCGCATCTCCGCCCCCGCTCTTTCGCAGGACGAGGACGCCGTTTCCGCACTCATGGGCCTCGGCTTCACGCGGCAGGAGAGCGTTCGCGCCGTCGACCGCGCAAAGGCGGCGGGGGCGGTGACGGCGGAAGAGATCATCGGGCTTGCCCTCAAGGGAATGTAACGGGAGCGACTTATGTTTGACGACGAATTTGACAGCGGGGCTCTCCTTTCGAGCACGAAAAACGACTACGACATCGAAGAGAACGTCCTCCGTCCCAAGACGATGGAGGAATACGTCGGGCAGGACAAGGTGAAGGAAAACCTTGCCGTCTACATGGCCGCGGCGAAATCGCGGGGGGAGGCGCTCGACCACGTCCTTCTCTATGGCCCTCCGGGGCTCGGAAAGACGACGCTTGCGCACATCATCGCGAACACGATGGGCACGCAGATCAAGGTGACGAGCGGCCCCGCGATCGAACGCTCGGGCGACCTTGCCGCCATCCTCACCAACCTCAACGAGGGGGATGTGCTCTTTATCGACGAGATCCACCGCCTCAACCACGCCGTGGAGGAGATCCTCTATTCCGCCATGGAGGATTATGCGCTCGACATCATCGTCGGGAAGGGCCCCTCCGCCAGAAACATCCGCTTCTCCCTGAAGCGGTTCACGCTGATCGGGGCGACGACGCGTGCGGGGATGCTCTCTTCCCCCCTGCGCGACCGCTTCGGCATCATGTGCCGCCTCGACATGTACACGCCCGTCGAGCTCCAACGCATCGTCAACCGTTCGGCGCGTACTCTCGGCATCGCGATCGACGAGGCGGGGAGCTTCGAGATCGCCCGCCGTTCCCGCGGCACGCCCCGCATTGCCAATCGGCTTCTGAAGCGCGTCCGCGACTTCTCTGCGGTCATGGGCAGCGACCGCGTCACGAAGGAGGACGCGTCGAAGGCCCTGAAGCGCATGGAGATCGACGAGCTCGGCCTCGACGAGACCGACCGCAACCTCCTCCGCGCCCTCATCGAAAAATTCAACGGCGGCCCCGCGGGGCTCGACACCCTCGCGGCGACCATCAACGAGGACGTGAACACCATCGAGGACATCTACGAGCCCTACCTCCTCCAACTCGGATTTTTGGCGCGGACGCCCCGCGGCAGGGTCTGCTTAAAGGGCGGATATGAGCACATGGGGGTGAAAATGCCCGAGGCGGTGCGCCGTCAGCTGAGCGTATTCGACGGAGACGATTCATGAAAACTTCCGATTTTTTCTATGAGCTTCCCGAAGAGCTCATCGCACAAACGCCCGCCGAGCCGCGCGATTCGTCGCGGCTCCTCGTCTATCATCGGGCGGAAAAGCGCATAGAGCACACCGTGTTCCGCGAACTTCCCCGCTTTCTCCAAAAGGGGGACGTCCTCGTCGTCAACCGCACGCGGGTGATCCCCGCCCGCCTCTTCGCCCGAACCGAAAACGGCGGGAAGGCGGAAGTCCTTCTTCTCCGCCGCCTTTCGATCGACGAGTGGGAGGTGCTCGTAAAGCCGGGCAAAAAGTGCCGCCCGGGGGTGAACCTCACCGTAAACGAAGAACTCTCCCTCCGCGTAGAAAGGGTGACGGAGACGGGGGAGCGCATCGTGAAATTTTTCTTCTCGGGGGCGTTCGAGGACGTTCTCTCCCGCGCGGGAAGCATGCCTCTCCCGCCCTATATCCACGAAAAACTGCGCGATCCCGAGCGCTACCAAACGGTGTATTCCCGCGAGAACGGTTCGGCGGCGGCGCCGACGGCGGGGCTGCACTTCACCCCAGAACTTCTCTCTTCCGTCCGAGGGATGGGGGTGGAGATCGCCGAGATCCTTCTCCACGTCGGGCTCGGCACCTTCCGCCCCGTCAAGGTGGAGGACGTCGAGACGCACGTCATGCACACCGAGGAGTACGAGGTCCCCGCGGAGGCGGCGGAGATCATCAACCGTGCCAAGGCGGAGGAGAGGCGGGTCATCTGCGTCGGAACGACCTCTGTCCGCACCCTCGAGACGGTCGCCGACGAAAGGGGCTTTGTCCGCCCTCAAAAGGGGGAGACGAACATCTTCATCTACCCCCCTTACCGCTTCAAATGCGTCGACGGCCTCATCACCAACTTCCACCTTCCCGAGAGCACCCTCCTCATGCTCGTATCCGCCCTCTGTTCCCGTGAGGAGGTCCTCTCCCTCTACCGAGAGGCTGTGGATAAGCGTTATCGCTTCTTCTCCTTCGGTGACGCGTGTCTCTTCCTCTGAACTTCGCAATACTTTGTCAAGCTGCGGCAACCCTCAGTCGTTTACCTCTTAGTAAACTCCTTCGGGTTTTCCTCGCTTTCCTCGTCTTGCTTGTTCATAGAAAGAGCCACTTCGCTTAGAATATGCAAGGCGTTTGACGGGCACGGCGCAATACGGTGTGTGTTTTCCCTTGGTCGTTTACGTTTTGGTAAACTCCTTCGGGTTTTCCTCGCTTTCCTCGTCTTGCTTGTTCATAGAAAGAGCCACTTCGCTTAGAATTTGCAAGCCGTTTGCCAAACACGGCGCAATACGGTGTGCGTTTTCCCTTGGTCGTTTCCCTCTTGGGAAACTCCCTGCGGAAGCTGCGTTTCCTCATAAAAAACCGCGGCGGGAATGCCGCCGCGGAATGCGCTTAAAGGAGCGTTCGGAGATATTCGAGGAGGACGTCGCTTTCGGCGGCTGCGCCCTCCGAAGAGGGGTGTCCTTCGCCGCCGTGCTTATCGGTGGGCAGGGGAAGGTAGCTTACATTGCTCTCCCCCGCGATCGCTTCCCGAATTCCGTCTGCGATGTCGGGGACGGTCCCCATCATGCCGTAAACGCATACGATCTTCGCCTCGGGGTTCTTCTCCCGCACGAGGCCGAGGAGCTCCCTGTAGTCGGCGATGAAGTCCGCCTTCTTATATTCGGGATGGGTATTCATGTACGATCCGTCGTTTGTGCCGAGGGCGATGACGACGATATCGTGGGGGGACGTGTATTGATATTTCCCGACCGTGACGGAAGAGATCGCCCCGTACATCTCGATACTGCTGACGGGGAGGACGAACTTCGCCTTGGTGCAGATCCCTTCGGTCGCGACGAGCGAAGCGTCTGCGCCGAGCGCCTGCGCTGTGAGGTAGGCATAGCTCTTCGTCGCGTCCGAATTTTTGACGGTGCAGGGCTCCGCGGGCGTTCCGAAGATCCCCGCGCCCACGGTGATCGAATCGCCGACGAACTCGATGCGGAGGGGGCTTGTCTTTTCGGGACGGAGGAACTTCCCGTCCGTCGAGAGCGCCCCGACGCGGATGACGCCGTTCTGCGAACTCGTCGACTTGACAAACCGCAGGGTATGGATGCCCTCCGTAAGGTTTTCCGCGAGGGTGTACACCTTGTCCTGTGTGAGGTGGAAGAAAGTGCCCTCCGTGTCGCCGTCCAGGAAGGTGCGGCAATAGAGGAGGTCGGTCATCGGCGTGATGGCCGCGGTAAGCTTCGTCCCGTAGAAGGTGACTTCAAATCCCGTCGCCGCGTTGTCGAGACAGAGCCGATCGCGGAAGAGGTACGTTCTTCCGAAGAGGCGGACGGCGTCTCCGTAGCGGGAGACCTCCTCGGCGGAGACGACTTCCCGCCCTTCGATGTATTCGGGGACGGGTTCGGGCGTCGGCGCGGGGGTAGGTTCCTCCTTGCAGCCCCGGAAGAGGGCCGCCATGCAAAAGAGTGCGGTCGCGGTGCAAAAAATTCGGAAAAATCTACGCATGGGTGCCTCCTTTTACAGCCCGAGAAGGCCGCGGATGTGTTCGGTGAGCGTCGCCGCGGTGGTGCGGTGGGCGTCGGCGGAAGGGTGAGAGTTTGCGCCCTGTTCGTTCGAGACCATCTGAACGGAAGTGATATTCGCATCTCCCGTGTCGGCGATCGCGCCCTTTATGAGGGTATCCGCGTTCGAGGTCGAGGAGGCGGGCATCATCCCATAGATGCAGACGATCTTCGCCTCGGGGTGTTTGGAGCGAATGAGGCGGAGCATGTCGCTGTAATCGGTGCGGAACTGCTCCGCCGTGTAGCTGAAAGTGCTGTCCGTCGCATGCCACATGTCGTTCTCCCCGAGGGCGAGGACGACGACGTCCGCTTCGTACGCAGAGGGGTCGAACGCGCCCGTATTCGAGAAGGAGACGTGCGTGTACGCGTCGTAGGCGCAATAGCTCCCGTCCTTGACGCAGATCCCTTCCTGTGCGATCGCGGAAATATCCGCCCCGAGCGCCTGCGCCGTGAGGAAGGCATAGCCGAGCGTCGCGTCCGAGTTATCCATGCTCGGCGTGGCCTCCATGCGCGTTCCCGCCGCGCCGCAGCCCGCCGTGATCGAATCGCCGATAAATTCGAGCTTGAGCGCGGGGGCCTTCCTTGCCTTGAGGAAGCTCCCGTCCGTTGTAAAGGCGTTGTCGGAATTGAGGACGACCCGCCCGTACTGCGGACTGCTTGCCTTGACGATGCGCACCGTATGCGCCCCGTTTTCGAGCCCCATTGCGACTTTCAGGTTCTTTTTCGACAGGACGGTGTACGTTTGGCCCTCCGTTTCGCCGTCGATAAAGCAGCGAACTTTTCCGATCGTCCCCGTGAGGAAGTTCACGCTGAGCTCCGTTCCCGCGAAGGCGACTTCGACGCCCGAGAGGACGTGGTCGAAGGCGAGCCCGCCCGCCGCGGTGTACGTCCTCCCCGAGATGCGCACGACGTCCCTCGAAAGGGTATCGGCCTGTGCCTCTTCCGCGCTCTCGAGGACGGCGACCGCTGCCGCCGCGGAGACGCTTTTCCCGTCTTTTTCGTACGTCGCCGTGACTGTCGTCTCACCGGGAGCGACGGCAACAAGGGACTTCCCTTGGACGGAAGCGACTTCGGGATCTGCCGAGGAGAAGGAAATTTCCCCTTGGACGGCGGCGCCCTTCCCGTCCGTCAGTGCGGCGGAGAGGGGAAGCGTGGAGGCCGCCTCGACGTCGGCGGAGAGAAGATAGAGTGGTCTTTCGAGGGAAATTTCGTACGTCGAAGGGACCTCTTCGGGCTTTTCGGCGGGCGGCGGAGTCTCCTCGGAGGGGTCGGGCGTCTTTTCGGCGCAGGCGGCGGCGGGGAGAAGGAGCAAGAAGCCCGCCAAGAGGCAAGACAGCTTTCTTTTGAATTTCATGACAGTCTCCTTTTTTCATATTCGGCTACATTGTACCGCAAAAAAGGGGATTTGTCAATGGGATAGCCCAAAAAAGAAAAAAGTTTTCATCAAAAAACGGTCGGACTGCTTGACATTTTGTCCGAAATCGGGTACGATTTGAACGTCGCACCGCAAATACACGCAAACGGAGGAACGCGATGAGCGAAGGGTTTTCGTTCGAACTCATAAAGACCGACCCCGCCACGGGGGCGAGGGCGGGGATCTTCCACACCCCGCACGGCGACATCGAGACGCCCGTCTACATGCCTGTCGGCACGCAGGCGACGGTGAAGGGGGTCCTTCCGCGGGACCTCAAGGAGATCGGCTCTCAGATCATTCTTTCCAACACCTACCACCTCTATATGCGGCCGGGCGACGAGCTCATCCGCGAGGCGGGCGGGCTGCACCGCTTCATGAACTGGGACCGTCCCATCCTCACGGACAGCGGCGGCTTCCAAGTCTTTTCGCTTGCTTCGCTCAACAAGATCACAGACTCTGGCGTCACCTTTTCCTCCCACGTCGACGGGAGCTATCATACCTTTACCCCCGAGAAGGCGATCGGCATCCAACAGAACCTCGGGTCGGACATCATGATGGCGTTCGACCAATGCACGGGCTACGGAAGTTCGTATGCGGAGGCCAAGGCGGCGATGGAGCGGACGGGGCGCTGGCTCGAGCGGTGCGACGCGGCGCACACTTCCAAGTCGCAGGCCCTCTTCCCCATCGTGCAGGGGAACTTCTATAAAGATCTTCGGCGGGAATCGCTTGCGCGCTGTCTGCCCTTCGTACGGGAGGGGATCGCGATCGGCGGGCTCTCGGTGGGGGAACCCAAGGCCCTCATGTACGAAATGCTCGACGACCTCAAGCCCGTTCTCCCCGAAGGCGTTCCCCGCTATCTCATGGGGGTGGGCTCTCCCGACTGCCTCGTCGAGGGGGTGCTCCGCGGCGTCGACATGTTCGACTGCGTGCTCGCGACCCGCGTCGCGCGGAACGGCACGGCGCTCACCTCAAGGGGGAAGGTCGTCGTCCGCAACGGAAAATACAAGGAAGATTTTACCCCGCTCGACCCCGGCTGCGACTGTTATACCTGTAAAAATTACACCAAGGCCTACCTTCGCCACGTCGTCAACGTCGGAGAAATGATGGGCGGCATGCTCCTCTCCCTCCACAACATCCGCTATCTTCACACCCTCATGCACGGGCTACGGGAGAGCATCCTCGGGGGGTATGTGTCCGATTTTGTAGAAGAATTTTACCGTCTTTCGGGGGAAAAGCGGCCCTCGTCGGTATGAAAAATGCATGAAAAGGAAAAAACTTTCGAAAAACGCTTGCAATCTTTCAGCAAAAAGGGTATGATGGAAAAAGAAAGGAGATAGATATGATTTGGAATTTTTTGGCAGATGAGGCGAACAGCGCCAACAATAATCCCTTGACCCAATGGCTTTTCCCCATCATTCTCGTCGTTCTTGTTTTGCTTCTCGTCGTCTGGTTCTTCTTCTCGGGAAGAAAGAACAAGCAGCGCCAGAAGGAATATGTCGAGCAGCTCGAAGCCATCCGTCCCGGCAACAAAGTCAAGACGGCGGGCGGAATTTGCGGCATCGTCGTCGAAGTGTGCGACGACAACACCGTCATCATCGAGACGGGCAGCGAGAACTCGGGGAAATCGTATGTAAAGATGGATAAAGAGCTCATCGCCCAGACGGATGCGAAGGGGCCCACCCAGCTCGCCCGCGAACAGGCGGAGGCCGCAAAGAAGGCGGCGAAAGAGAATAAGACGGAAGAGAGCGAAAAGCCCGCCGAAGAAGCGGAAACTTCCGAGGAAGCGGCGCCCGCTCCCGCCGAAGAGGACGACGCGAACGCCTCTGACCGATAAGCATAACGCCTTTTCCCTCCGCATACCTTAAAGCAAAGGTGTGCGGAGGTTTTTTATGCAAATTTCTTGGAAGAGCGCCTTAAAAGAGGTCGGGCTCGCGGCGGGGTGCGCCGCGGCGTTCTGCCTCTTCGTCTCGGCGGCATTCGCCGTCCTCGTAAGGGCATATGCGCCCCCCGAAACGGTCGTAACGGCGGCCGGGTGGGGGGTGAAGGCGGTCGGCGCGTTCACCTTTCCCCTCCTCTTTATCCACCGCGGCGGCGCCCTTGTAAAGGGGGCGGCGGCGGGGATCTTCAGCGTTCTTCTCGGCGTTCTCTTCTTTGCGGCGCTCGGCGGCGGGTTCCGCCTCACGGGATTTTTCGCCCTCGAGCTGCTTTTTTCGGGCGTCCTCGGCGGGATCGGCGGACTCTTCGGGGTAAAATTGCGCAAAGAGGAGCCGTAAATCGCTTGCCAAACGGGCGCGGGCGGTGTATAATAGAGAAAAACAGTCAGGAGAGTAATACAATGATCAAGACGATTGCAAAACCCGCCGAAAAGAAGGTCACGGGCTGCGGCGAATGCAGAAGCACCTGCCAGTCCGCTTGCAAGACGAGCTGCACGGTCGGGAACCAGTCCTGCGAGCGCGTCACGAGAGAACAGAAGATCGGCGAAGAGAAGTAAAATTTTGGGGCAAACCCGGGAGCGACGGTGCGCCGTCGCTCTTTTGGCGTATCGAGGAATATGAGACACGTTTTTACATACTGCGGGCACTTCTACCTCTATGACACGGGGAGCGGGAGCCTGCACGAATGCGACGAAAAGACGGCGCGCTATCTCGGCGGGGAGGAGGTCGAATTCACCGACGAAGAGCTCCGCGAGACGCTGCGCGACGTCGAAGGGCTGCAAAAAGAGGGGCTTCTCGACGCCCCCGAGCCCGCGGCCGCGCCCATAAAGTCGGAGGAGCTCAAGGCGCTCTGTCTGCACGTCTCCCACGACTGCAACCTTCGCTGCCGCTACTGTTTTGCCGACGAAGGGGCGTACCATTCCGTCCGCGAAGTGATGCGTTTCGAGACGGCGAAGGCGGCGATCGACTTCCTCCTCCGCGAGAGCGGAAAGCGGAAGGTGCTCGAGGTCGACTTCTTCGGCGGAGAGCCGCTCATGAATTCGGACGTCGTCAAGCGCACCGTCGCGTATGCGAAGGAGGAGGCCGCAAAAGTCGGCAAAAAGTTCCTTTTCACGACGACGACGAACGGGCTTCTTCTCGACGACGAGACCATCGACTTTTTCAACCGCGAAATGGAGAACGTGGTGCTCTCCCTCGACGGCAGAAAGGAGGTGCACGACGCCGTGCGCCGTACCGTCAACGGGAAGGGAAGCTTCGACGCCGTCATCGAAAAGGCGAAGAAGTTCGTCCGTGCGCGGGGGGACAAACATTACTACGTCCGCGGCACCTTCACGGCGAAAAATCTCGATTTTTCGAAGGACGTCCTCTTCCTTGCCGACAACGGCTTCGACAGCATCTCCCTCGAGCCCGTCGTGACCGACCTTCCCGATCTTGCCATCCGTGAGGAGCATCTCCCCGCGATCGAGCGGGAATACGAGACGCTTGCCGAGGAATATCTCCGCCGCGAGCGGGAGGGGAAGGGGTTCCTCTTCTTCCACTTCCAAATCGACCTCGAGGGCGGGCCCTGCCTTTCCAAGCGGGTCTCGGCGTGCGGCGCGGGGAACGAGTACCTCTCCGTCGTGCCGAACGGCGACCTCTACCCCTGCCACCAGTTCGCGGGGGAGAAGGACTTCCGCATGGGGAACGTCTTTGAGGGGAAGATCGATCCCGCCCTCCGCAAGAAATTCCGCGACAGCTGTCTCTTTACGCGGAAGAAATGCTCCGAGTGCTTTGCAAAGTTCATCTGCTCGGGCGGATGCAGTGCGAACAACTACCACTATTGCGGCGACATCGACGAGCCCTATCCCATCACCTGTGCGATGATGAAAAAGCGGATCGAGTGCGCGATGCACATTCTCGCCGAGCGCAAGACGCGCGAAAATTAAGAATTTTGCGGAAAAAATCATACAAGCGGCGTGATTCGGCTTGACGTGCGCGCGCATTTTCTATATAATGGAAGAGTGAGTTTTTTCCGGATCGGACAAAGCTTGTAGGCGGAGTTTTCCGCTGACCTATACAGGAGGAAGCAATGGGCAAGAAGAAATCGGCGGTATTTCTTATCCTGATCGCGGTGATCGTGCTCGGACTGTGCTTTATCTGCACGGTCTCCTTCCCTTACGGGACGGACAACATGTACACCTTCAATTCCGTGGTCGGCATGATGAGAAAGGACGCATATCTCGGCGGCATGCTGTTAGACGGGGAGAATTACCTCGGCGGCGGCTATTCCGCGGTGTACTATCCCGAGGGCGTCATCTCGGCAAGCGAGTACGAGGACAACCTCGCCGCGCTCACCGACACGAAGGAGATCGAGGAGTACAAGGAAACTTACGTCCGCTATCCGGACGCGAACGGCTCCGTCTATCTCGAGCGCAAGACGGCTTGCGGCGAGGACGGCAAGGTGAGCGATTCGTTCAAGGAGGACTTCTCCGCGGCGGTCAAGCTCATGAAGGAGAGAATTTCCCGCATGCGCCTCGAGGGGACAAGCATGGAGGTCCGCGACGACTTCACCGTCCGCATGACCCTTCCCGCCCTCTTCGACGCGCAGTCCGTCGTATTCAACACCTTCCTCCGCACGGGGGATTTCTCGATGGGGTACGGTTCGGACGCCGCCACGGCGGAAAAAGTCAACCTCCGCTCCACCGAGACCATCAACGACTACGTGAAGGGCGCCGCCTCCCGTTCGAGACGGGGCACCCCGTATGTGATGATCAAGTTCACCGAGAAGGGGAGAGATACGATCGCCGAATGGACGGAGACCGCCGACGATACGTCGGTCACCCTCTTCTTCTACGTCGGGGACGAAGCGGTCATTTCCCTTCCCGTCTCCTCGGCCATCGATCAGAAGACGCTCTACATTAGCGGCAACTACACCGCCGAATCGGCGCGTGCCGTCGCGGTGACGATGGATACGGCCCTCAACGGGACTTCGACCTCCCTCGGCTTCACGCTTAAAGAGACGGTCCGCAGCGAGGCGACCTTCGGGAACTGGGCGCTCATCGCCCTCTACATCGCCTTCGGCGCCGCCTTCCTCGGGATGATGATCTTCTTCTTCGTCCGCTACCATATGCTTGCGTTCGCGCACCTTTATACCTTCCTCATCTACTTCGTTTCGATGGTGCTCTGCGTCTGGGCGATCCCGTTCCTTCACTTCGGCATCGAGACGCTTATCGCCGTCGCACTCGGCGGCATCCTCCTCTCCGTGACGGATGCGATGAGCTATGAGATCGCACGGGGCATGTATGCGACGGGGAAGACGATGACGAGCTGCGTCAAGGCGGCCAACCGCAGGATGCTCCTTCCCGTCATCGATATTTCGGCGGCCATCGCGCTCTTCGGGTTTGTCGCGTACTTCATCGCCCTCACCGAAGTCAGCCTGTTTGCGTTCACCTTCGCGCTCGGCGCAGTTCTCTCCGCTCTTCTCGTCATCGCCGTCAACCGCTTCTGCTGGGCGGCGCTGCTTGCGACGGCGAAGAATCCCGGGCCCTTCTGCAACTTTGTAAAGGAGGCAGACGATGAATAAGATCATGGGTAAACTCTTCCCCGTTCTTGCGGCGCTCTCCTGCGTCGTCATCCTTGCGGGGATCGTCCTGTACGCGCTCCTCGGCTTCAACACCGCGGCGGAAGTTCCCGAAGGGTACACCTTCGAGGCCCGCTACGACGTCGTTCTGGAGATCTCGGGCCACGAGGCCGATCTTCAGACCCTCTGCGAGGACACCTTCGAAAAGAGCGGGCTCTCCTTCCGCGGGAAGGAAGTGCTCGACTCCGTCGACAGCAACTCCTTCGTCAACGACACCGAGACGGTGCTCCGTTACACCTTCGCCCCCCGCGGTGCCTCTGCGGAAACGCTTGCCAAGGCGGCCGAGACGGTGCGCTCGGCGGTCGAAACGGGGGAGGCATACAGCGATTCCCGTATCATCGTGAGTTGGCATACGATCGCGGGGGAGAGCTTCGGCGACGCCGCATGGCGTGGTGCGATCGCGATCGCGGTCGGCGCGATCGTCGCACTCCTCTATGTGGGCATCCGCTTCGGGATCGCCTCGGCGCTTGCGGGAACGGCAGCCTGCCTTCACAACGTTCTCTTCACCTACTTCTTCTTTGCGGCGACCCGCATCCCCGTCTATGCCTTCGCGCCCATCCTCTATGCGGCGGTGGCGGCGGCGGTGACGGTGCTCCTTTGGGTGCTTGCCTCCGTTCGGATGCGTGAGGACTTCAAAGATCCCGCCTTCTCCTCCCTTACGGGGAAGGAAGCGGCCGCAAAGTCGATCGCGGGTTCGTGGAAACTCGTGACCTTCACGGCGGTCGCCGTGGCAGCCGTCATCGTGCTGTTTGCCGCAGGCCCCTCCGTCGGAATGGCGGCGCTCATGCTCCCGATGCTGCTCTCCGTGGCGACGGCGGTCTACTCGGTGTTTGTCATCGCTCCCAACGTCGTTGCGCCCGTCAAGAAGGCGCTCGACCGCCGCAAGGCGCTCAAGAAGGGCGGTTACGTCGGCAAAAAGAAGGCGGGAGCAGACGATCTTCGCTGACCCGCACAAACGAACCTTCAGGCGGCGGGCATGACCCGCCGTCTTTTGACATTATGAAGAAGCTTGTCCGCGAATTCGAATTTTCGCCCGAACAACTTCATACGGTAAAATGCTTGGCGGAGGAGGTCTCCCTCACCGAGACGACGGCGGGGATCCTCTTTTCCCGCGGCATCGACACGGCGGAGAAGATCCGCTCCTTCCTTGCGCCCTCGAAGGCGCACTATCTTTCGCCCTTCCTCCTCAAGGGGATGAAGGAGGCGAAGGATCTTTTGACGCGCGCCCGCGACGAGGAGTGGCGGGTCGCCGTGTTCGGCGATTACGATGCGGACGGCATCGGCGCTTCGGCGATCTTGTCCCGTGCACTCGAGCGGTTCGGCATCCGCGCCTATCTCTTCGTCCCCGAACGGGCCGACGGCTACGGGATGAGCATTCCCGCGATCGACGGCATCTTCGACGAATTTCTGCCCGACCTCATCGTGACGGTCGACTGCGGCATTTCCAACCGAAAAGAGGTCGAATATATCAAGGAGCAGGGGGCGTTCTGCATCGTCACCGATCACCATGAACTGCCCGACGAGCTCCCCGACTGCATCGTCGTCAACCCCAAACTCGGCGGCGATTACCCTTACGACAATTTGGCGGGCGCGGGCGTCGCCTTCAAACTCGCACAGGCGCTCATCGGGGAGGAGGCGTACGACCTCGTCGACTTCGCCGCCCTCTCGACGGTCGCCGACAGCGTCCCGCTCACGGGGGAGAATCGCGATATCGTCGCGGAGGGGCTCAAAAAGATCTCTTCCGACCCCCGTCCCGCCTTTTCCGCCCTCCTCGGAAAGCCCGTGGAGGTGACGGCGCAGACGCTTGCTTTTACGATCGCCCCCCGCATCAACGCCGCGGGGAGGATGGGGGATGCGCGTTCGGCGCTCCGCCTCTTCACGAGTGAGGACGTGGAGGAGATCGAAGCGCTTGCCGCCCGTCTCAACGCCTACAACACGGAGCGGCAGAAAAACTGCGACGAAGTGTATGTGCAGGCAGAGAGCGAGATTGCGGAAGAGGGCGCCTTCGGAAGGGTCGTCATGCTTGCGGGGGAGGATTGGAACGCGGGCTTCGTCGGCATCGTGGCGGCGCGTCTCGCGGAGGAATTCTCCCGTCCCGCCCTCCTCTTTGTGCGGCGGGGGGAAATGCTGAAGGGGAGCGCACGCAGCATCGCGGGCGTCAATATCTTCGAGGCGCTCAAGCACTGCTCCGAACATATCACCGAATTCGGCGGGCACGCACAGGCGGCGGGCGTCAACGTGACGGAGGAAAATTTCCCCCGCCTTAAAGCGGCGCTCGACGAATATCTCACCGCCCGCTACACCCGCGAGGACTTCCTCCCGACCGTCGTCGTTTCGGGGGAAGGAACGGAGAATTTCCGCACCATTGCGCATGAGATCGACCGTTTGGAGCCGTGCGGGATCGGCAACCGCCGACCGCTCTTCTGCGTTCGGGCGGGGAAGGTCTCGGCAGAGCCCATAAAGCCGCTCTCGCCCCACCTCTCCTTCTCCCTCGACGGCGTCGACTTCATGTATTTCAACGGCCTTAAGGACCTCGACATCCTTCAGAGCGACCTCGAAAAGACGGTCGTGTTCGAATACAACGTCTCCACCTTCCGCGGGAAGGAGAGCGTGAAGGGGTTTGTCCGCTGCGTCCTCTACGACGGACGGAGCGGGAACGAGGTGGAGCTCGACGCCTTCGAGCGCCGTCTCCGCGCCCTCGATGCTCCCTTCGGCGAAGCGGAGATCCTTCCCGAGGAGGAGCTTTCCCGCCGCATCGAAGAATGGACGGAGGCCTGCCCCTACGGGCTCGTCGCCGTGGCGTACGACCGTTCGACGCTCGGCCGCTATCCCGCACTGAAGGCGCTTCCGACCGACGTGTTCCGCCTCACCTCGGGGAGCGCGGCGAACACCGTTCTCTACGCACCCGACAGGGAGTGCGACCTCTCGGGTTTTCGGGAGATCGTCCTCCTCGATTCGCACACCATTCCCTTCAAAAAGGGGAAGGCGGCCGTCTATGCGACGGAGGAAGAGGGGGACTTTTCCGCCCTCAATGCGGAAAGGGAGGGGCTTCTTTCCCTCTTTTCCGCCATCCGCCGTGCGGAGGGGGAGGCGACGGGGATGACCTGCGCTTCTGCCGCCCGTGCGCTCCGCATCCGCGGCGTTTCGGACAGACAGCTCGTGTTTGCCCTTGCCGTCTTTGAAGAGCTCGGGCTCATTGCGTTTGCAGACGGGCGGCTGCGCGTCTCGCGCGGCATACATACCGAACTGGCGCGCTCTGCGATCTATTCCGCAGTGCTCCGCCGAAAGGAGGGATGATGGACGCCATTCTCATGAAGATCTACGAGTACTACGTGGGGGACGATCGCGATATGCTCCTCCGCGCGTACGACTATGCGAAAAACGCGCATGAGAACCAGAAGCGGGCCTCGGGCGAACCCTATTTCATCCATCCCTGTGCGGTCGCGGAGATCCTCGTCGAGCTCGGCCTCGACGCGGAGACGATCGCGGGGGCCCTCCTTCACGACGTCATCGAGGACACGAGCGCGACGGACGAGGACATCCGCCGCGAATTCGGGGAGGAAGTGCTCTCCCTCGTCTCGGGCGTCACCAAGCTCGACAAGATCGTCTTTAAGTCGCAGGAAGAGGAGGAGGCGGAGAACTTCCGCAAGATCTTCATCGCGATGGCGAAGGATATCCGCGTCATCATCATAAAGCTCGCCGACCGCCTTCACAACATGCGCTCTCTCAACTACCTCTCCCCCGAGCGGCAGAAGCGGATGGCGAAGGAGACCCTCGACATCTACGCGCCCATTGCGGGGAGACTGGGTATCAGCCAAATCAAGTGCGAACTCGAGGACCTCTGCCTCAAATATATCGACCCCGAGGCCTTCGAATTCCTCGTCGAAAACATCCATCAGAAGCTCGAAGAACGCAACCGTTTCGTCGATTTCGTCGTCGAGGAGATCAGCGGCATCCTCACCGAGAGCAACATCCACGGCGAAGTATTCGGCCGCCCCAAGCACTTCTATTCCATCTATAAAAAGATGCTCGACAAGCACAAGACGCTCGAGCAGATCTACGACCTCACCGCGGTGCGCGTCATCGTCGGGACGGTGGACGAGTGCTACGAGGTCCTCGGGAAGATCCACAAGACGTGGAAGCCCGTTCCGGGGCGCATCAAGGACTACATCGCGACCCCCAAGCCCAATCTCTACCAGTCGCTGCATACGACGGTCGTCACCAACTTCGGCCAGCCCTTCGAGATCCAGATCCGCACGGAAGAGATGCACCGTACCGCAGAGTACGGTATCGCGGCGCACTGGAAGTACAAGGAAAACCGCGAAAACGAGACTTCGCTCGACGCACGCATCGCATGGATCCGTGAGATGATGGAGCTGCAGGGCGGGTTCAAGGATTCCAAGGAATTTATGGACAGCGTCAAGGAGGAACTCTACAGCAGCGAACTCCTCGTCTTTACGCCGCAGAGCAAGGTCATCTCCCTTCCCGCGGGCGCGACGCCCGTCGACTTCGCCTACGCCATCCACTCGGAAGTGGGCAATCACTGCATCGGCGCCAAGGTCAACGGGAAGATCGTCCCGCTCAACTCCACCCTCGAGCTCGGAGACGTCGTCGAGATCATCACGTCGCCGACGAGCAAAGGGCCCTCCCGCGACTGGCTCAAATTCATCAAATCGCCCTCCGCGAAGGCGAAGATCAAGACTTTTTATAAAAAGGAAACGAAGGAGGACAACATCCGCCTCGGACGGGGGATGCTCGAGGACGCCGCCAAGCGCAAGGGATATACCCTCTCCGAGCTTCTCACCCCCGAGAGCTTCCGGAAGATCTCCGAAAAGCTCTCCTTCGACACGCAGGAGGAGATGTTCGCCGCTGTCGGATACGGCGCCGTCTCCGTCAATCAAGTCTTTTTCAAGCTCGTCGACTACTATCGGAAGGAGGTCCCCCAGCCCGTCGAGCTCCGCCCCTTCAAGGCGAAGAACGCGCAGGGGGCGGTCACCGTCAAGGGGATGACGGGGCTCCTCGTCTCCTTCGCGGGGTGCTGTTCCCCCGTCCCGGGCGATGATATCGTCGGCTTCGTCACGCGGGGGAGGGGGGTCGTCATCCATAGAACAGACTGCCCCAACCTCAGAAACGTCGAAGCGGAGCGCCTTCAGCCCGCCGAATGGATCACGGGGGGCGGCGAAGCGCGGTTCAAGGCGGCGATCGTCGTCAGCGCCGAGGAACAAGGCGCGGCGCTCTCCGCGATCTCTGCGAGCATCGCCGAAATGAAGCTCTCCCTCACCTCCATCAACGGCAGATACGACAAGAACAACGACGCGATCGTCGAGGTCACCGTCAGCCTTTTGACCAAGCAGGATATCGAGATCCTCATCGACAAGATCCGCTCTCATCCGCGCATCCTCGACGTGCGGAGAATGTCCAATTAGGAGGGGCATGTGCGCGTTTTTAAGAAAATTCCAAGCGGATTTTGCGCAAATTGCTACCTCGTGACGGAGGACGGAGATAAGGCCGTCGCCATCGACCCGAGCCCCGACGTTTTGAAGGAGGCGGCACGGCTAAACCTTTCGCTTCAAGCGGCGCTCTTGACGCACGGCCATTTCGACCATGTGGGCGGATGCGCCGCACTTCGGGCGGCGGGAGTGCCCGTCGGGTGCCTCGACGTAGAGCGTTCCCTTGCGGAAACGCACACCATGGCGCGTGAATTCGGCTATCCCGAGCCCTCCGTCACCGTCGATTTCGTCTTTTCGGACGGCGACGTTTTGTCCTTTGCGGGAATGACCTTTTCCGTCCTCCATACCCCCGGGCACACCGCGGGAAGCTGCTGTTTCCTTACGAAGGGGGGAGGAGAGGAGGTCCTCTTCACGGGCGATACCCTCTTCAAGGGGGACGTCGGGCGGTTCGACCTCCCCACGGGGAGCGGCGCCGCCCTCATGCAAAGTCTCGAAAAACTTGCCGCATTCGGCGACCTTCCCGTCTACCCGGGGCACGGCGACGATACCACCCTTCAGTGGGAAAAAACGCATAACAGGTACTTCAAATGATCTCCAACGTCGAACGCATGCAGCCCGAACTCATGGACGTCGTGCGGCTCTTTCCGGGGGCGGAGGAACTCGACCTTGCCCACGAGCTCACGGAGGACGGGGGAAGGCACCTCCTCTTCGAGGGCGGCGTCCTCGTTTCGGACACCCCGAGCGAGGCGAAAGGGCTCTCGGGCAACGAATATAAAAGTCTTATAAAGCGCGAGGCAAAACTCGCGCTCTACCGTTTTCTTTCGGAGAAGTACAAAAGGGAGCTCCCGTGGGGGTCGCTCACGGGCATCCGCCCCACGCGGCTTGCCTACCGCGAACTCGAGCGGGGCGCCGATTTCCGACCCCTTTTCCGCAAAATGGGGGTCTCGAAGGAGAATATCGAGCTCACCGCGCGGGTCATCCAAGGGCAAAAGGGCGTGCTCGAGAAGGGGGAGGGGAACGTCGATCTCTTTCTCTCTCTTCCCTTCTGTCCCTCCAAATGCGTGTACTGCTCCTTCATCACCGCCCCCATTGCGGGGACGAGGCGCTTTCTTCCCGCCTACCTCGACGCTCTCTCCCGCGAGACGGAGGCGGCGGGGCGGCTCATCAAGCGGTTGCGCTCCGTCTATATCGGCGGCGGAACGCCCTTTGTGCTCGAACCCGAAGAACTTCGCCGCGTGCTCTCCGCCGTCGCGCCCATCCGAACAAACGGCTGCGAATACACGGTGGAGGCGGGGCGGCCGGACGTATTTACCCCCGAAAAGCTCGACCTGTGCGCCGAATTCGGTGTCACGCGCATCTGCATCAACGCGCAGAGCTTTTCCGACCGCACCCTCGGGGCGATCGGGAGAAAGCACACGGCGGAGGAGGTTTACCGCGCCTTCGAAATGGCAAAGCCCTATCCCTTCGACGTCAACTGCGACCTCATCGCGGGGCTCACCGGGGAATCGCTCGAAGAGTTTCGGGCAAGCGTCGACGCGGCGATCTCCCTCTCTCCCGCCAACATTACCGTGCACACGTTGTGCTTAAAACGGGGGGCACGGCTCAAAGAGGAGCACTTCCTCTCTCAGGCGCCCGGGAGGACGGGCGGCGCGGTCGTCCCGCTCGGGGACGAACTTCTCGGCGAGATGATCTCCTATTCCCGCCGCACCCTCACGGAGGCGGGGTACGAACCCTATTACCTCTACCGCCAGAAGTACATGGCGGGCGCACACGAGAACGTCGGCTGGACAAAACCGAAGAAGGCGTGCGTATACAACGTCGACGTCATGGAGGAGACGGCCGACAACCTTGCCCTCGGCGCGAACGCCGTCTCCAAGCGGGTATTCCCGAACGGACGCATCGAGCGGCTCGGCTCCCCCAAGGACGTTCCCACCTACCTCGAGAAGGCGGATGCCCTCATTTCCGAAAAGAACGCGCTGTTCGCATAAAAAATATTTTTCCGAAAAAGGGCAACGCGGCGTAAAATCCTTTGACAAGCCTCCGAAAATATGGTATTCTAAATAACGGCGTACGCGAGGAATTGCGCTCTCCACGCATCTCTTGGCGTTCGCGACATGCCGAAAACGGCAAATTCCATAGGAGGATAAACGCAAATGGAAAAGGCACAGATCATTGCAAAGTACGCGCAGCACGAAGGGGACACGGGTTCGCCCGAGGTGCAGATCGCGCTCCTCACCGAGCGGATCAACCACCTCAACGAGCATCTTCAGATCCACAAGCAGGACAACCACTCGCGCCGCGGACTTCTCAAAATGGTCGGTAAGCGCCGCGGTCTTTTGGACTACCTCAAAGCAAAGGACATCGAGCGCTACAGAGCGATCGTCGAGCAACTCGGACTTCGCAAGTAACGGACGAAAGGGCGGGGATTTTCCGCCCTTTTTTGTTCAAAAACCCGCTTCCGCAGCCACGGGGCTGCGGGGCAAAGAAAAAGGAGCAGAAAGGAGAAAAGAAAGCTATGACACCCAATTACAGAGAATTCAGGTTCCCCGTCGGCGGCAGAGAAGTCACCGTCGAGACGGGAAAGTACGCCGAACAGACAAACGGAAGCTGCGTCGTGCGCTGCGGCGAAACGGCGGTGATGGTCAACGTCTGTATGTCCGAAAAACCGCGCGACGGGATGGATTTCTTCCCGCTGCAGGTGGACTACGAAGAGAAGATGTTCGCGGTCGGCAAGATCCCCGGCGGCTTCAAGCGCCGCGAGGGGAGAGCAAGCGATAAGGCGATCTTAACGGCCCGCCTCATCGACCGTCCTCTTCGCCCTCTCTTCCCGAAGGGCCTCTTCAACGACGTCGTCGTCGTGGCGACCGCGCTCTCCGTCGAACCCGACGTGAGCCCCGAGCCCCTCGCGATGATCGGCTCCTCCATCGCGCTTGCGATCTCCGACATCCCGTGGGCGGGCCCCACAGGTTCGGTCGTCGTCGGCCTCGTCGACGGGGAGTACGTCATCAACCCCGACGCCGCCCAGCGCGAAAAGAGCACCATCCACCTCAACCTTGCGGGAACGAAGGACGCCATCCTCATGATCGAGGCGGGCGCGAACGAAGTCACGAACGACGAGATGGTCGGCGCGATCATGTTCGGACAAGCCGAGATCGCCCGCATCTGCCGCTACATCGAAGAGGAGATCGTTCCCGCCGTCGGAAAGCCCAAGCGGGAGATCGAACTCTATCACATTCCCGAAGAAATCGACGCCGCCGTCCGCGCCTTTGCGGGCGAAAAGCTCGATTGGGCGCTCGACACCTTCGACCGTCAGGAGCGCCAGACGCGGCAGGACAGCGTCGAAGCGGAGACGCTCGAACACTTCAAAGAGATCTATCCCGAGAATACGAGGGAAATCAAAGACAGCCTCTACTACCTCACCAAGGAGAAGGTGCGTGCGAAGATCTTCGACCATGGCATCCGTCCCGACGGCAGAGGGCTCAAGGACGTCCGTCCCATCTGGTGCGAGAGAGCGGTCCTTCCCCGCGCACACGGTTCGGCGGTGTTCACGAGAGGGCAGACGCAGACGCTCACCACCTGCACCCTCGACATGCTTGCCGCGGCGCAGAAGCTCGAAGGGCTCGACGACGAGACCGAAAAGCGCTACATGCACCAGTATAACTTCCCCGGCTACTGCACGGGAGAGGCAAAGGCGCTGCGCAGCCCCGGCCGCCGCGAGATCGGGCACGGCGCCCTCGCGGAGCGCGCCCTCATCCCCGTCATTCCGCCCGTAGAGGAATTCCCGTATGCGATCCGTGTCGTCAACGACATCCTCTCCTCCAACGGTTCCTCTTCGATGGCTTCCGTCTGCGGCTCGACGATGGCGCTCATGGACGCCGGCGTGCCGATCAAAGCGCCCGTTGCGGGGGTCGCGATGGGGCTCATCAAGAATCAGGAGACGGGCGAATTCCGCGTCATGACCGATATTCAGGGCCTCGAGGACTTCCTCGGCGACATGGACTTCAAGGTCGCGGGCACCACCAAGGGCATCACCGCCATCCAGATGGATATCAAGATCAAGGGCATCTCCGAGGAGATCATGCACACCGCGATCGAACAGGCGAATGAGGGCAGACAGTTCATCCTCTCCAAGATGCTCGAATGCGTCCCCGAAGTCTCCCCCGAGCTCTCCAAGTACGCGCCCCGCATCATCTTCTTCAAGATCGATCCCGAGAAGATCGGCGACGTCGTCGGAAAGCAGGGCAAGGTCATCAACTCCATCATCGCCGAGACGGGCACCAAGATCGACATCGAGGACGACGGCACCGTCTGTATCGCCTCCTACGGCGACGCTTCCGCCGCCGAAAAGGCGAAGGCGATCGTCGAGAGCATCGTCCACGATCCCGAAGTCGGCGACATGTTCATCGGCAGGGTCGTCCGCATCCTCTCCCAGACGGGGGCGTTCGTCGAGTTCGCACCGGGCAAAGACGGCATGATCCACATCTCCAAGATGGCCGACCGTCGCATCGACAAGGTGGAGGACGTCCTCTCGATCGGCGACATCGTCAAGGTCAAGATCATCAAGATCGGCGAAAAGGGCATCGACTTCAAGCTCATCGAAAAACTTTGACAAAAAAATATACCTGCCCCCCGAAAACCGAGGGGCAGGTTTTTCATGCGCCCGCCGCGGAAGTCCGCGGCGGGCGCTCTTTTCAGCCGTGTTCCCGCGAGTCCTCGAAGCCGAGGCTTATGAGGATCGCCTTGTTGACGCGGGACATCGTGGCGGGCGGAAGCTCGCCGATGCGCGCCAAGAGCCGCCGTTTGTCGATGGTGCGGATCTGTTCGAGAAGTATGACGGAATCCTTTTGCAGGCCGAACGCCTGCGGAAGTTCGATGTGCGTCGGCAGCCGCGCCTTGTGGATCTTGCTCGTCACGGCGGCGGCGATCACGGTGGGGGAGTACTTGTTCCCCGTGTCGTTCTGTACGACGAGCACGGGGCGCACGCCGCCCTGTTCGCTCCCGACCACGGGGCTCAGATCGGCATAGTAAAGTTCGCCGCGCTTGACCGTCATCGTCGTGTTCTCCTTCGTGAGCTGCTCCGCTATCATCGTATGTAGCGGGGCGGATCTTTGCTCACCGCACAAAAATAGTTGACGGTTTTTCGTGAATTTATACGCCGATCGGCGTATTTTTTCCATAAGCGCCGATTATGAATTTCCCCCGCGGCGGCAATGAAGGAGGGCGGAGAAGCGCCCGTCCCCGCAAACGCCCTTCCCGCCCCGAACAAGTTGCGCCGAAAGGAGGAGATAAAATGTATTTATTCATTTCAAAAGGCGGTTTTTATGCAAGTATAAGCAAAACTTATAGGAGGTATAGGCAAAACGAATAGTTCTCGGGAGGGGGGAAGGGGGGTCGGGGAATGTTGAAAAACGCGAAAAAACCGACCGAAAATCCGCCGAAAGGTGGGAAAAAGTGAGCGGAAAATAGCGTAAATTGTGAATAAGGGACAAAATCGGCGAAAAGCAAATCGGCTCGGATTTTGCTTGACGGAAAACGCATCCCCGTGGTATAATTTTCGCACCATAAATTAGTGTGGGCGCGTATGCTACTATATCGCGCGCACGCGAATGCGCCGCGCATCGTCCACGGGAAAAATCAGGCGTCCGAAGGTTCGGACGCAATACCGATCGGGAAGGAAAGACATGACAAAATCCGCAAAGAAAACGAAAAAGATCTTCTTGGGGGCCTCCGTGCTTTTGATCGGGGGAACGCTCTTCGCTTCGCAGCTTCTGCCCGTTTGGCGGAAGGCGCCCGTCGAGGCGGAAAAGGAACCCGCAGATACGGCGACCGTCTCCGAGTACAAGGGCAAGGTGGAAAATCCCCAACTTGCGCAGTCCTTCGACAGCGCCGTCGTAAAGGAGCTCCCCGAGGGAATGGACGGGGAGCGGGAGATCTCCGTCATCGTCGAATCGACGGACGAATCGCTCGTCGGCGCCTTCGACGCGCAAAAGAGCGGCGTTTCCCGCTACACGGAGCTTAACGATTACCTTGTTTCGGGTGCGGGGCAGGAAGTCTCCGCCCGCATCGAACGCGCCAATGCCTCCGCGGAGCGCGCTTTAAGAAGCTCGGGCGTCAAATTCACCCTCGGCAGCGAATACGAGAATTTGATCGGCGGCTTCGAAGTCGTCGTCAAGGCACGCGACTATTCGAAGCTCCTTTCCTCCCTCTCTGGAACGAACGCGACGGCGTACATCAGCGAAGAGTACGCCCCTTGCGAGACGCAGGTCGTCGAGAACAAGGTCAACGTCCACGGGACGGGGATCTTCAACAACGATTCCGAGTACGACGGATCGGGGACGGTCATCGCCGTGCTCGACACCGGCCTCGACTATACGCACAGCGCCTTCAATCCCGATAAGTTCCACGGGACGGAGGTCATTACGAGGGACAATCTCGCGGGAAAAATTTCTTCCCTTAAAGCGGCGGATACGACGAGCCGTCTCACGGCGGCGGCGGTGTACCGCAGCCCCAAGGTCCCTTACGCCTACGACTACGCCGATAAGGACGTCGACGTCTATCCCCTCGAGAGCGAACACGGCACCCACGTCTCGGGCGTCATCGTCGGGCTCGACGACGAGATCACGGGCGTTGCGCCCAACGCGCAGCTTGCCTCGATGAAGGTGTTCTCCGACCTCCAGCAGGGGGCCCGCCAGTCGTGGCTCATCGCCGCGCTCGAGGACTGCGTCACGCTCGGCGTCGACGTCATCAACATGTCCCTCGGCAGCGCCGCGGGCTTCAGTGAGGAATCGGACGAGCGGCTTGCCGTCGTGTACGACCGCATCGAGAAGGCGGGCATAAGCCTCGTCTGCGCCGCCTCCAACGACTACAACTCCACCTTCGGGTCGGAGAAGAACGGCAACCTCGGGCTTACGACCAACCCCGACTCGGCGACGGTCGGCTCTCCCTCGACGTACAGCGCGGCGCTCTCCGTCGCCTCCATCAGCGGCGTCAAGACCCCGTACCTCAAATTCGGGGAGACGATCATCTACTTCACCGAGGCGTCCAATGCCTCCTCCGAGCCCAAGAACTTTGTCAACGAGATCCTTCCTCCCGAACTTCAGGAGAAGGAATTCGAATTCCAGTACGTCCACGGCATCGGCCGTTCCGCCGACTATATGAACGTCGACGTGAAGGGCAAGATCGCCCTCGTCAGCAGAGGTTCGAACACCTTCGAGGACAAGGCGCGTATCGCCCAGAGCCAAGGGGCTGCGGGCGTCATCATCTTCAACAACGTCTCGGGCGATATCTCGATGACGGTGGGCGGCGCGGATATCCCCGTCTGCTCGATTTCCAAGGACAACGGCGAAATTCTCAAGAACGCCGACCACGGCACCATCCGCATCAGCCGCACCCAGACCGCCGGTCCCTTCATGTCCAACTTCTCCTCGTGGGGGCCCACGCCCGATCTCCGCATCAAACCCGAGATCACGGCGCACGGCGGCGATATCCTCTCGGCCGTCCCCGGTCAGGCGTACGACCGTCTCTCGGGAACTTCGATGGCGTCGCCCAACCAGGCGGGCGTCACGGCGCTTGTCCGCCAGTACGTGAAGGATCACTTCGGACCGATGACGGGCCCCGAGATCAACGCCATCGTCAATGAGCTCATGATGTCGACGGCGGACGTCGCGCACAACGTCAACGGACTTCCCTACGCCGTCCGAAAGCAAGGGGCGGGGCTTGCCAACCTCACCAAGGCGACGACGACCCCCGCGTATATTTCCACCTTCGCCCGCAACGACGAGGACCTCTACTCGCAGCGGTTCACGGACACCGAGATCAACAAGGCGAAGATCGAACTCGGCGACGACCCCGAAAAGACGGGTGTCTACGAGATGAAGTTCAAGATCAACAACGCCTTCGGCGACGCGCTCTCCTATAACGTCGGTGCAATCGTGATGACGGAGGGCGTCAGCGAGACGCTCACCGTGCGCGGCGACATGACGGTCACGCAGGAAGGGTACAAACTCGAGGGCGCGACGGTCGAAGTCAACAAAGTCGAAGGGGGTTCGGCGGAAGGGACCGTCGTCACCGTCCCGAAAGGGGGCGCGGCGACCGTCACCCTCACCATCCGCCTCGGCGAATCGGACAAGGAATACCTCAACCGTCTCAACGGCAAGAAGGACGAGGCGGGGAACGACGAACTCATCTTCGAAAACGGCATGTATATCGAGGGCTATATCACCCTGACCCCCACGGCGGGGACGGAGATCTCCCTCAGCGTTCCCTATCTCGGCTTCTTCGGCGACTGGACGGAAGCGCCCCTTTTCGACCTCGAGTATTTCGAAACGGATAAGGACGATCACGACGCCTCCCTCGACGTCGACAAGAAGACGCTGCCCGACGCCTATGCGACGACGCCCGTCGGCGGCCTCTACAACGACTACATTTCCTACCTCGGCTCCTACTACTTCGTGCAGGATCCTTCGACGACGCAGATCTCCGCCGACAAGAAGTACATCGCCCTCACCAACCAAGAAGGGGAGACGGGCGGCGTCAACTACATCTATGGGATCTACGCGGGCATGCTCCGCGCCGCCAAGCGGGTGCACATGACGATCACCGACGCGGCGACGGGGGAGGTCATCTGGCAGAAGGACGAACTCAACCAGCGCAAGTCCTATTCGAGCGGTTCGACCATCTATCCTTCCTCGATCGACGTCGACTTCCACGTCGCCGACTACGATTTGAGGAACAATTCGAAGTACATCTTCCGCGCCGAGGGCTTCCTCGACTACGGCGACGGCGTCGGGACCAACAAGCGGAACGTCTTTGAATTCCCGTTCGTCACCGACTTCCAGTCTCCCGTCGTCACGGGGTGCGAGTTCTACACCGAGTACGACAAGGACACCCACAAAAACAGATTGTTTGCGCGCGCGAGCGTCTACGACAACCACTATGCGATGGGCGCCGTCGCGGGAAGAGTGTACGAGGGCGTCACCTCGGACGGGCAGGAGGGGATCCTCTTCGACCAGTTCAGCTCCCGTCTTACGCCCATCTATTCGGAGTATAATTCGACGACGGAGGTCACCTTCGAACTCACCGACTACGTCGACCTTCTCCGCGGCACCTACAACCCCGATACCTTCTGCATTCAGGTGTACGACTACGCGATGAACTCGGGAACGTTCGAGATCCGTATCCCCGACAGCGTGCGCTACGCCTACTTCGACACCGAAGAAATTACGCTCAGCCCCAACGAGACCTACTTCCTCGAGCCCACCCTCTACCCCGGCACCGAATGGCGCGAAACGCTTGAATATGCGGTGCGCGGCGGCGGCACGGACGTCATCCGCATCGTCAACGGCAGAGTGCTCGCAACGGGTTCGGGCGAGGCGACGATCGACGTCTATGCCTTCGGCAGAACGGAGACCTCCCAGCCCCTCACGAGCCTTCGCGTCACCGTACTCTCCGAGGGGGACGAAGGGTACGCCTACTACGATCCGCCCACCGTCGACGCCTTCCGTGTGACGGGGTATCGGACGGAAAAGGCCTTCTACCGCCTTGCCACCGCCGACCGTGAGATCGGCACGACGGGGAGCAGAACGACCTTCTCGCAGAGCGGCGCACGCGCGCTCTCGATGTTCCCGTCCGAGGCGGTCACCGTCGAGTACATGCTCCGCACCTTCTCCGACGATTCCGTCGTCTCCTTCACGAGCAGCGACCCGTCGATCGCCACGGTGGACTCCAACGGCACGATCACGGCGGTCGCCGAGGGCGTGACCTCCGTCTCCATCAACGTCTACGTCAACGGACAGAGCACCCTCTACGGCGATTCCATCATCGTCACCGTCAAGAATCCCTACGAGCGGAACGGCCCCTATCTTACGGCCTACCGCGGGAACGGCGGCAAGGTGGAGATCCCCGCCGACCTCGGCCTCACCCAGCTCTCCCAGTACGCCTTCTCGGGGTACAGATATATCCCCAAGACGGCAGAGGACGAGATCTCCGAGGAGGATCCTTCCCACACCAAGCCTTGGTACATCGGGGAGGACACGATCACCGAAGTCGTCATTCCCGAAGGGATCGAACTCATCGGCGCGTACGCGTTTGCGGGGCTCACCTCCCTCGAGAGGGTGGTCATCCCCTCGACCTGCGTCAAGATCGCACAGGGCGCCTTCTACGGGTGTACCTCCCTCCGCGAAGTCGAAGGGCTCGAGCATGTCAAATTCATCAATCAGGACGCCTTCTACGGCCCCGAAACGGTGAGCGGCGAGGTCGTCCGTTACGACGCCGCCCCGCTTGAGCGCGTCGACCTCAGCTCGGTCATCGCGATCGGCAACCGCGCCTTCAAGAATACGACGATCACCGAACTCAATCTTCCCGCCTCCGCGCAGTCCATCGGCGTGTCGGCGTTCGAAAACACCCTCCTCTTCCGCCTCAACATCCGTGCGGAAAAGGTCAAGCTCGGCGAACGCGCCTTTGCGGGCTGCAGCCGCCTCTCCTCCGTCTCTCTGAACGCGGACGTCATTCCCGACGGCGTGTTCGACGGGTGCTCCGAACTTCGGACGGTCCGCCTCGGCGCAGACGTTTCGTCGATCGGCGCGGGCGTGTTCCGCGGGACGAAGGTCGAACGCTTCGACATCTCCGACGAGAATGCGCAGTTCAAGTCCTCCGAGAACGGGAAATACCTCCTCGGCGCACAGGGGACGGAGCTCCTTCTCGTCGCCCCCGGGACGGCTTCGGACACGGCGGTCACTCTTCCCGCGACGGTCACCCGCATCGGGGAGAACGCCTTCTCGGGCAACCTCAACGTGAAAACGGTGACGGCGGAGGGCGTCACGTCGGTCGGCGACCACGCCTTCGACGGATGCAGTTCGCTTGAGAGCGTCGCTTTTGCGCCTCTCACCGAAGTCGGCGTCTATGCCTTCGCCTATACTTCTCTCCGCGCCGTTCCCGAACTTTCGGCGCAGACGATCGGCAATTACGCCTTCACGGGCACCCTTATCACAGAACTTTCACTCGGCGACGGCGTGACGGTGGGGGACTATGCCTTTGCCGATTGCAACGCGCTGCGCTCGGTCACGATCGGAAATAACGCGACGATCGGAAGATACGCCTTCTCGTCGGAGGAGATCGGCTACTACGACATCGAAAACGTCAACTTCGGCGATTCCGTCGAACAGGCGATGATCCTCTTCACGAGCTCCAACTCCGCCCTCGAAACGCTTTCCGTCGGCGAAAACGCGACGATCGGCGACTATGCCTTTGCGGAGGCCGTGCACCTTGCCTCCGTCACCCTCGGCGCGGGCGCGTCCATCGGAAGCGGCGCCTTCTACAACGACGAGAGCCTTGCCGAGATCGACCTCTCGGGCGTCAAAGTCATCGGAAGCAACGCCTTCACGGGGGCGCTCATGAGCGTCGTCCTCCTCGAGGACGGCATGCCCGAACTCGACGACGACGGCAACCCCGAGATCGTCGGCTACCTCGAATCCACACAGGCGCCCGTCCTCACCCAAGCGACGCTGACGGCGCTCACAGAGCTTGGCAGCGGCGCATTCGCCAATTGCCGCGAACTTGCCTCCGTCACCTTCGGCGAGGCGATCGTCTCCATCGGCAGCAGCGCGTTTGCGAACTGCTCCGCCCTCACGGCGGCAGACCTCGGCGGCGCGGCAACGGTCGGGGAGAACGCCTTCGCGCAGACCGCACTCACCTCCGTCGACCTCTCGGCGGTCGATACCGTCGGCAGCGGCGCCTTCGGCACGGTCACTACGCTCACCTCCGTCACCTTCAAGGAGGGCGTCTCCATCGGCGAACAGGCCTTCATCGGCTGCTCGGCGCTTGCGACGGCAGAGGGACTTGCGGCGGCGAAAACGATCGGAAGCTTCGCCTTTGCGAACACCGCGCTCGGCGGCGCATACGACTTCACTTCGCTCACCGCGCTCGGCTCCAATGCCTTCATGGGGACGGAAATTTCCTCCGTCACCCTGCCCGAATGCCTCACCGAGATCGGGAACAATCCCTTCGCGGGCTGCCCGCTTCCGCTCTTCACCGCGGAGGAGGACGTCCTCTTCAACGGCGTCGTCGTCGACACGCAGACGGTGTACGATTTCGCCATCAACGACAAGCTCGTCGTGAAGGGAGGCGTGCTCTACCGCAAGGTGCCCAACGGGACCCTCAAGGATTCCGAAGAGGGCGAAGCGTACGGGCTGGAGCTCGTCACCTATCCCGCCGCGGCGACGGCGCGCAACTTCTCCGTCCCCGAAGGAACGGTGCGCATTTCCGACCGCGCTTTCGAAAACGCCCGTCTCGTCTCCGTCGAATTGCCGCTCTCCCTTCTCTCGATCGGCGATAAGGCCTTCTTCGGGTGCGAGAGGCTCTCCCTCGTGACCTTCAAGAGCCTTGCGGCGCCCATCCTCGAAGAGGCGTACAGCACGGTCTACTCGAGCTATACCACCTATATCCGCGAGGGCGCGGACGGGAGACTGTATTCGAGCATTCCCATCGAGGGGCTCATCGGTACGACGACGGACGGCGACGAAATTTACGGCCTCGGGCTGTATTCCTACCACATCTGGAACCTTTCGCCCACCATGTACCTCTATGGGGCGACCTTCGGCGACTATATCGGCTTCAACGCGGGGGACTACACGATGGTGCGTCCCTCCAACGGAACGGGGTATAACTCCTTCGTCTACGGGAAGTACTTCTCCCTCGTCATCGACGGCGCTCTTGCGCCCGAACAGGCGACGCTCGACACGATCGCCGCGATCGACAGGATCCCCGCAAGCGTGTCGCTTGCCGACGAACCGCTCATCGTCGAGGCCCGCAGGATGTACGACAGTCTCTCGACCGCCCAGCAGTCCCTCGTCACCAACTACGAGAAGCTGACGGCGGCGGAACACACCCTCGAATACATCAAGGGCAACGAGAACCCCGGCGAAGAGAACCCCGGCGAAGAGCAGCCGAAGGGCGACCGCGCACTCATCATCGCACTCTCCGTGCTTGCGGGCGTGTTCGGATTGGCGCTCATCGCAGTCGGCGTCTGCCTCATCCTCCGCAAGAAGAACGGCGGACCCGAAGAAGGGGAACCCGCAGAAGGGGGATCCGTCGAAGAGGAGACGGCCGCCGCCGAGGGTGAAACCCCCGAATCGGCGGAGGAATCCACCGAATCGGCAGAGGAACCCACCGAGGCAACGGAGGAAACTCCCGAAACGACGGAGGAAACCCCCGAGACGACGGAAGAAACCCCCGAGACGACGGAAGAACCTACCGAAGCGACGGAGGAAACTCCCGAATCGGCGGAAAACGGATCCTCGGAAACCAAGGAATAAATTCGGAGCTTGGAAATGAAGAAACGAACAAAAATCTTGATCGCGCTCATCGGCGTCCTCGGCGGGACGCTTGCGCTGGGCGCATGCGCGTCGGCAGATCTTTACGAGCTCCTCGGGGAACAGGGCTACGACGTGCGCGTCGTCTACGACAAGAACGGCGGGGCGTTTGCCAACCTCGAGAGCGTCGACCTCGTCGACGTCTATTCCACCGCGTCCGTCGAGAAAGGGGTAAAGCTCGTCCGCCCGGGCGATGCGGTCCGCGGCCAGCTGCAGGCGACGCGTACGGCCGTTTCGAAGAGCGGATGCTTCCTCATCGGCTGGTACCGCGAATGCACCGCCCGCACCGACGAAGAGGGCAACGCCCTCGACGAGGACGGCAACCTCTGCTCCGCGACGGGCAAGGCGCAGGCGTACCTCTACAGCGGCTACTGGGATTTCGATTCCTCCCGCTTAAGCCTCGAGGACGACGGCATAAAGTCGGTCGAGGACGGGAAGGGGGGCACCCACTACGAGTTCACCCTCCACGCCGCATGGGCAAGCAACTTCGAATACCACTTCTACGCCGAGGAAAACTCGGCATGGAAGGAGTACGGCGTGACGTCGCTCAACCCGCAGATCGCCTCGGAGATCGCCCTCCCCGTATGGAACACCTCCACGGGGCGGATGGACTACGGCACCAACTTCGCGGCACGGGAAAACGAGACCTTCCTCGCCGCCTATTCCGACCCCGAAAAGACGCAGCCCCTCACGGGGACCGTCGTCCATCCCGGCAAAGTCGATCTGGAAAACGGCACGGTCGAAAACCGCTCCGTCGCCGTCTACACGACGTGGGAGAAGGGGACGTGGTTCCGCATTACAACGGCGCAGCAGCTCATCTCCAACGCACAGGCGAACGGGTGCTACCGCATCGAGGCCGACCTCGACTTCGACGAGCTCTTCTGGAACTTCTCGGCGATGGAATTCTCGGGAACGATCGAGGGAAACAATCACACCCTCTCCAATATCGCCGCCCAGCAGAGCACCGAACGCGTCTATGGCGGCATCTTCGGAAAGGTCCTCAAGGAAGCGACGATAAAAGACGTCACCTTTAAGGACGTCGTCCTCACGATCGCATCGGCGACGCGGCAGGCCGACGGCCTCTACGGCCTCCTCGCGGGGGAACTCTCCGCCGAGGCGACCCTTCAAAAAGTCTCCCTCTCGGGGACGGTCGAGATCGGCGATTTGATTCGCGAACACAACTACGAAAACTTCCGCATCGGGCTCGTCTCGGGCAACCTCGTCTCGGCGGGCATCGAATACAAGGTCAACGTCAAGGTGCTCGAAGTGCAGATCGGGCAGGACGATTGGGGCAATCCCATCAACGGATTCCCCGTCACGGCGAAGGCGGAAGAAAACGGCGCGGTGACGGTCGCGGTCAATCCCGACCCCTCCGCCGACCCCAACCCCTCGGCGGGCGAATAAACAAGGAAAATAAAACGGAGGATATATGGTTATGAAAAGAAGCAAAAAAGCAGCACGGATCGTTGCCGTTGCGCTGAGCGCCGCGCTCGGCTGCGGCACACTTGCCGCATTTGCGGGTTGCGGAAAGAAGGGCAACTCCCTCGTCATCATGACGCAGGAGCTCAACGGACTTTTCAACCCCTTCTTCTCGACTGCCGGGACGGATATGGACGTCGTCGGGCAGACGCAGATCGGCATGCTTTCGACGGACAACTCGGGCAATCCCGCCTACGGCGACAACGAGCCCGTCGTCGTAAAGGACTATAAGGTGTACACCGAGAACGGGGTGACAAAGTACGACTTCGTCCTCAAGAACGGCATCGTATTCTCGGACGGGACCCCGCTCACGATGAACGACGTCCTCTTCAACATGTACGTCTACCTCGATCCAGCCTACACGGGCTCGACGACGATGTACTCGACGGATATCGTCGGCCTCAAGGAGTACCGCACGCAGCAGACCCTTTCGGGCGACGCGACCGCCGAAGAGACCGCCCTCAACACGCAGGCAAGCGGCAGAGCCCGCAACCGCCGCGATACCCTCGTCAACCTCTACCACACCGTCGGCAAGACGGCTTCGGAGGGTTCCTACGAGGCGGATGAGGCGAAGATGAAGGATGCGATCGCCACGGCGAACATCCCGCAGGGCTACTACGCCGCCATCTTCAAGAACGGCAACATCGACGGCGTCGCGACCAATCCCTTCACGCCGAGCGCGGAATCGACCGAAGAGGCGCGCAAGCAGCTTTTGAGCGACTACGAGACGACGCTCACCAAGTTCCACGAAGAGCTCGAGAACGACTTCAACACCGCAAAGGACGCCTACCAGTCCGCCCCCTATACGAACGAAGAGGGCAAGCCGCAGACCAACTTCTCGGGCGTCGAATTCGACGAGATCCTCTCCTTCATGTACATGGAAGGGTATGTCACCATCGAGTACAACCGTGATTCGAGCGGCGTCGAGGACAAGAACAGCATCAAGACGATCACGCCCAACTACGCGAACGTCTCCACCCGCGACGAGGCGATCGAATACGTCTACCGCGACAACGTCGAGAACAAGTTCGACTACATCCTCACCTCGTGGGCGACCGCTTCGAACATGCTGAGCGAATTCACCGCAAAGGCGAAGGACGTCATCCTCCACGAACGCCTTAAGGGCGACGAGCTTGCCGTCAAGAACATTTCGGGCATCGTCTCCCTCGGCCATGTCGCAGGGCAGACGGCGACCTCCGTCACGATCGGCGACACGACCTATCCCATCGCGCGTGAGCACAACGAGGACGGCACCCCCAAGAACGCCGACGAGTACGACGTGCTCGAGATCAGCGTCAACGGCACCGACCCCAAGGCGATCTGGAACTTCGGGTTCACCGTCGCGCCCTATCACTACTATTCCGATCCCTCGCAGTACCCCGTGAATATCGCGAACAACCAGTTCGGCGTCAAGTGGAGTGATTTCGACTTCATGACCAAGGTCATTCAGGGAAGAAACAGCTACGGCGCAAGCAAGAACAAGGTCCCGCTCGGCGCAGGCCCCTACATCGCGACGGATAAGGACAACAGCGACAACCCGCAGGACAACGACTTCCTCGACGATAACGTCGTCTACTACAAGGCAAACGACAGATTCCTCCTCGGGGCGCCCAAGATCAAGCAGATGCGCTATCAGGTCGTCTCCTCGACCAACGCGCTCATGCAGCTCGAGCAGGGCGGCGTGCACTTCGTCGAACCGCAGTTCACGCAGGCTAACGCGCAGAAGATCGACTCCCTCAAGAAGAAGGGCTTCGAATCGGTCTCGACGTGGCAGCTCGGCTACGGCTATATCGGCATCAACGCGGGCAAGGTCTCGAATATCTATTTGAGAAGAGCCATCATGGCGGCGATGAATACGAGCCTCTCCCTCGAGTACTACACCTCGGGGACGGCGGACACCATCAACTGGCCGATGTCCATGGTCAGCTGGGCATATCCTCGGGAGGGGAGCGCCACGATGGATCCCAACGATCCGCTCAAGTATAAGCTCAAGGAGAACGGCCACGCCTACACGATGTTCACGACGGACGAGGCCGCCAAGGAGATGATCCGCCAGTACATGGGGCAGGCGAACGCGACGACAGGGGATTCCCGCCTCACGCTCCGCTTCACGATCGCAGGGTCCAACCTCACCGATCACCCTTGCTACTCCGTCTTCAAGCACGCGCAGGATCTCCTCAACGAATGCGGCTGGAAGGTCGAAGTGCTTCCCGACACCAACGCGCTCACCAAGCTCGCGACGGGCTCGCTTACCGTCTGGGCGGCGGCGTGGGGCTCCACGATCGACCCCGATATGTATCAGGTCTATCACAAGAACTCGACGGCGACGAGCACCCTTGCATGGGGCTACCGCGAGATCCTTGCAAACACCACCCTCTACAGGGAAGAGAACTCTATTCTGAACGACCTCTCCGACCTCATCGACAGAGCGCGCGAGACCAACGTCCAGACGGAGCGTGCCTCCCTCTACCGCGACGCGATGAGCAAAGTGCTCGACCTTGCGGTCGAACTTCCCGTCTACCAGCGCCAGACGCTCTATGCGTACAACGCCAAGGTCATCGACGAGAAGACCCTCCCGCACGACGCAGACGGCAAAGTCACCATCAACGCCTACACGTCTCCTCTTTCGAGGATCTGGGAAGTCGATTTCGTAAAATAAACCAATAGACGCGGTTCCCTTCCGCCAAAGCGCGGAAGGGCGCCGAAAACACTCGGAGCAGGTATATGCTGAAATACATTCTCAAACGTCTCGGGCTCGCCATCATCATTCTGCTCGGCGTTTCTCTCATCATCTACATATTGGTGCGCTGCATGCCCGTCTCGTTCGTCGAAGGCAAGATCGCCGAGATGAATCAGGGCGGCGCACAGATCGACGAAGAGACCGTTCAGGCGATGTATGAAATGTACGGGCTGTCGGACAACAGCTTTCTCGGCATCCTCAAGGGATACGGGTCATGGCTCTTGGCGCTCTGCAAGTTCGACCTCGGAAGGAGCTTCCTCTACGGCGACGAAGTCATCAAAGTCATCGCAAGCCGCATGGGCGTCTCCTTCATCATCGCCTTCATCGCCATCATCTTCGAATACCTCATCGCGATCCCGCTCGGCGTTACGGCGGCGACCCACCAGTATTCGATGCGCGACTACGTCGTCACGGTGCTCGTCATGATCGGCATTTCCCTCCCGTCCTTCTTCTTCGGGAGGGTGCTGCAGAATTTCTTCGCGATGAAGCTCGGCTGGTTCCCGCCGTCGGGGCTCACCGACGCTTCGCGCAACTTCACGGGCTTCGAGAAGCTCGGGGACTATCTCGCGCACATCACCCTTCCGCTCCTCGTCATGGTGCTCCTCGGCATCGGCGGGACGATGCGCTATACGCGTACGAACATGCTCGAAGTGCTCAACTCCGACTATATCCGCACGGCGCGCGCAAAGGGCCTCAGCGAGACGAAGGTCATCTATAAGCACGCCTTCCGCAACACGATGATCCCCATCGTCACGATGCTCGCAGGCGTCCTCCCGACCCTCTTCTCGGGCGCGATGATCACCGAGCAGGTGTTCGACCTCCCCGGCATCGGCAATACCGCCCTCAAGGCAACGATGAGCGCGGATATCCCGTTCATCATGGGCTATAACATGTTCCTTGCGCTGCTCAGCGTCATCGGCGTGCTCCTGACCGACCTCATGTACGCCGTCGTCGACCCGCGTGTCAAACTGTACTGAGGAGGGAATCATGGACGAAGATCGTAACAATCTCCAAGAACCCGCCGAGGAAGGAAAGGGAAACACGGCGGCCGAAGCGGAAGTTCCCGCCAAGGAAGTTCCGGAAGCGGAAACCGCTCCAAAGGCGGAAAATTCCGCCCCCATCCTTGAAGTTTCCGAGGAGGGGACGCCCGAAGAGATCGCAAGCGAACAGGAAGCGCTCTTCCAGCTCGGCGACGTGCACGAGGACGAGAGCGCGGTGCTTGCCGCACAGGACGAGGACCTGGCGCTCGATAAGAACATTCGGCTGCTCTCTCCCGCAAGGATGGTGCTCCGCCGCTTCTTCCGCTCCAAACTCAGCATCATCGGGCTCGTCATGATCGTCGCCCTCATCCTCTTTTCGTGGCTCGGCCCCGTATTCTACAACGTATGGGGAGAGACGCAGGAGGATACGTCGGGCAAGATCGAATACTACGAGGTGGGCATCGACGTTCCCGCAAACGGCGACGACGAGGCGTTCACCTTCTATCAGATCACCGAGACGCAGCGGCAGATCAATTCGCTTGCCCTCCCGAGCCCGCAGCACATCCTCGGGACGGACAAGACGGGGCTCGACGTCTTTACCCGCCTCATGTACGGCGGGAGGATCTCCCTTTCGATCAGTTTCATCGCCGTGTTCGCCGTCACCATTTTGGGCGTCATCTTCGGCGGCATCTCGGGCTACTTCGGCGGCAAAGTCGACAACGTCATCATGCGTCTTTGCGATATCCTCATGTGCCTTCCCGGGCTTCCCATCATGCTCATCGTCGGCACGGTGTTCGACTCATGGGGGATCCAATCGGAGTATCGGATCTATCTTCTGATGCTGTTTCTGACCTTCATCTCGTGGCCGGGCATCGCGCGGCTCGTCCGCGGGCAGATCCTCTTCCTCCGCGAACAGGAGTACATGGTCGCCGCGGAAGCGATGGGGTTCTCGACCGCGAGGAAGATCTTCAAGCACCTCGTCCCGAACGTCTTGCCGCAGCTCATCGTTTCGATGACCTTGCAGCTCGGCAGCATGATCTTATACGAGGCGACGCTCTCCTACCTCGGGCTGGGCGTCAAAGCGCCGTTCGCCGCATGGGGGACGATGATCAACGTCGTCACCGAGGACGACAACGTCCTTCAGAATTTCTTTAACGTGTGGGGTCCTCCCGGGATCTGCATCATCATCGCGGTGCTCGGCTTCAACTTTGTGGGCGACGGCCTGCGCGACGCGCTCGATCCCAAGATGAAGAGGTGAGAAGGTGGAAAGCAAAAACGAACAGCCGCAAGAGACGGTAAAGAGAGAAAAACGCCATTACCTCACGGGGAAAGAGATCCGCGCGATCGCCAAAGAGAACAACAAGACGATGCGCGCCCTCGAAAAGAAGAAGAAGAGAAAGGCCGCGGAGTCGGAATTCCTCTCCGAGATGAAGGACCCGCGCAACATCCTCGAAGTCGAGGATCTTCACACCTACTTCTTCACCGACCAAGGGGTCGTGAAGGCGGTCAACGGCGTCTCCTTCGAGATCCCGCAGGGCTATACGGTCGGCGTCGTCGGCGAGAGCGGCTGCGGAAAATCGGTCACGAGCATGTCGATCATGCAGCTCCTTCAGGGTCCTTACGGGCAGATCTTTTCGGGCAGCATCCGCTTCAAGTCGTACGACTTCAAGCGCGACGAAGCGGGGGAACCCATCCCCGTCTACGAAAAAGACGAAGAGGGGAAGGTCGTCTATGAACCCGCCCTTGCCCGCCGCAAGACGCCTGTTCCCGTCTGGGACGACGACGAAGAGGGCAACCCCGTCTACGACGCCGTCGGAGAATACGAGGAGCGCGTCCCCGTCACCGAGACGAACGAAGCGGGGGAGACCGTCCGGAAGAAGGACGAAAACGGGAAGCCCCTCTTCGAGACGGTAACAAAGACAAAGTACGCCCGCCGCTTCAAGAAGAACGAGGCGGGGGAGAAACTCTTCGAGGAGACGGTCGACGAAAAGGGCAAAAAGACGAAGGTCCTTGCCCGTCAGCCCATTCTCGGAAAGGACGGGCTTCCCGTCCTCGTCCCCAAGCAGAAGCGGGACGAATACGGCACCAAAATCTTCGAAATGGAAGAGAAGGTGTTCGATATCGCACAGATGCCCATCAAGGAGATGTACCGTCTCCGCGGCAGACAGATCGCCATGATCTTTCAGGAGCCGATGACGTCGCTCAATCCCATCCTCACGATCGGGAACCAGCTCGACGAGGTCACCCTCCTGCACTTTCCCGGCTCCACGCGCGAGGACGCGAAGAAGCGCTCCATCGAGATGCTCAACCTCGTCGGGATCGCCATGCCCGAGCGGGTGTATAAGTCCTACCCGCACGAGCTCTCGGGCGGGATGCGCCAGCGCGTCATGATCTCGATGGCGCTTGCGGGCGATCCGCGCCTCATCATCGCGGATGAACCGACGACCGCGCTCGACGTCACCATTCAGGCGCAGATCCTCGACCTCCTCCGCGACCTCAAGGCACGGATCAACGGGTCCATCCTCCTCATCACGCACGACCTCGGGATCATCGCCGAAATGGCGGATTTCGTCGTCGTCATGTATGCGGGAAGGATCATCGAGAAGGGGACGGCGTCGGAGATCTTCCATCACCCGATGCACCCCTATACCATCGGCTTGCAGAAGTCCAAGCCCACGATGGATTCGGAGACGGACGCCCTCTTCAATATCCCGGGCAACGTGCCCAATCCGATTGACATGCCCGACTATTGCTACTTCCGTGAGCGCTGCTCGGGTTGCGTGAAGGCATGCTTCGGCGAATATCCGTCCATGGTGCAGGTGAGCCCCACCCATTGGGTCGCCTGCCATCTGTACTCCGACAAGAAGGAGAAGAGCAAATGAGCGAAGAAAACAAGACGCCCGCCCCCAACGCGCAAGGCCCCGAAGAGCGGGAGCCCGTAACGGCGGAAGAGAAGGGCCAAGACGCTCCCGACGCCGCCGAAAACGCCGCGGCCGTAAAGGCGGAGGAAGAGGACTTAAAGCGCACCGTCCGTGAGGCAAAGGCCCGTATCGACGCCGAATACAAGGCGGCGATCGCGGCTTGCCGCGAAAAGGCGGAAGCGGAGAAGGGCGAAGGGGCGGAAGGCGCCGACGGGTGCAAGGCGGCGATCGCGGCGCTCAAAGCGCGCTGCGCGGCCGAAAAGCGCAAAGTCGAACTCACCACCATCTCCGAGACGGAGAAAAAAAAGCTCGAGAAGAACCGCGAATGCGTCGCCTCGGGCGACTTTACGGAGTTCGACGACGACGCCGAACGCCGCAACGACCTCCGCACCCACGAGCTCAAGGCCATCGAGGACGAAGGGGCGGAACCCGATCCCGACGCCCTCCTCGAAGTGCGTCACCTCAAGATGTTCTTCCCCATCGCAAAGACGATCACGGGCAAGGTCACCCAGTGGCTTCGCGCCGTCGACGACGTCTCCTTCAAACTGAAGGCGGGCGAAACGCTCGGCATCGTCGGCGAGAGCGGCTGCGGCAAGACGACGATGGGGCGGTCGGTCTTGAAACTCTACCGTCCGACGGGCGGTCAGATCTTCTTCGAAGGAAAGGACATCGCGGGGTACAATTCCGCCAAGATGCGCCCCCTCCGCACGAAGATGCAGATCATCTTTCAGGACCCTTACTCTTCCCTCCCGCCGCGCAGTACGGTCGGAGGCATCCTCTCCGAGCCCGTGAAGGTCCATAAGATCGTCCCGCCCAACGAGACGAGGAACTACGTCCTCGGCGTCATGGAACAGTGCGGCCTACGCGACTACTACTTCGAACGCTACCCGCACGAGTTCTCGGGCGGACAGCGCCAGCGCATCTGCATCGCCCGCGCACTCTCCGTGAAGCCCAAGCTCGTCGTGTGCGACGAGCCCGTCTCCGCGCTCGACGTCTCCATTCAGGCACAGATCATCAACCTCCTCCGCCGCCTTCAGCAGCAGATGGGGCTCACCTATATGTTCATTTCGCACGACCTCTCCGTCGTCAAACACATCTCCGACCGCATCGGCGTCATGTACCTCGGCTCCATGGTCGAGTTCGGCGACAAGAAGAGCATCTTCTCCAACCCGATGCACCCCTATACGCAGGCGCTCTTCTCGGCCGTCCCCAATCCCAACCCCGATGTGAAGATGGACCGTATCGTCCTCACGGGGGATATCCCGTCTCCCGCCAACCCGCCCAAGGGCTGCAAATTCCACACCCGCTGCCCCAAGGCGATGGAGATCTGCAAGCACGTCGTGCCCCGCTACCGCGAGTACGAGGAAGGGCACTTTGTCGCCTGCCACTGCTACCCGCAGGAGGAAGAATGAAAAAAAAGCGCAAGGAGCAGGGAAGCTCCGAGCACCCCAAGGAGCAAAAGATCATCTACATCGACGACGGTTCGACCGTCGCCGATATGAGCGGAACGCACGGAAAGGGAGGCCCGCGCCCGCGTTCGACCTTCCGCGAGAAGGCAAGAACGTACTTTTCCGTCGTCAAAAAGATGATCGTTCCTCTCCTTTGCACGCTCATCGCGTTTACGCTCGTCTATATTCTCTTTATGTTTGCCGCGGGCGTTTGGTAAACCGAATTTTGTCGGAAAAAAGAGTTTGTAGTTTGATTGTTGTTTGCCCGCCGCGCTTTGCGCGGCGGGCAAACAATTATGTGTCATACAGAATGCGGCGCGGGGCAAGCCCCGCGCCGCTACCCATTCGCTTGTTCTTTCAAACGCTACCCGATCAACTCTTCTTCTCCCAAATGGCAATTTCGCCTGTTACACCGTCATAATGCCACCAGTTTTCGCTCTCCTGCCACCTCGCTTCGTCGGGCTCGACGTCGGAGAAGTAATATTTCGCAGCACGGGTTAGGTAATAATTGCCGTTTTCACTAATCGAAATATCATTCCATGTTTCGGGCGTTCCCTTGTAGTAGACGCTTTGAAGTCCGCTACAACCAAAGAACGCAGATTCTCCGATCGAGGTCACGCTGTCGGGAATCGTAATACTTGTCAGCCCGCTGCAATACTGGAACGCAGAATCCCCGATCGAGGTCACGCTGTCGGGGATCGTTACTGCGCCCTTGATTGCCTGCGGGATATGGATAAACTCCATTTTCGCTTTATTATATAAAATCCCATCTTGACTGCTGTAATTAGCATTTCCTTCAGTAACCTCGATTCGTTCCAGCCCGCTACAACCCGAGAACGCAGAATCCCCAATCGAGGTCACGCTGTCGGGAATCGCAATGCTTGTCAGCCCGCTGCAACCGTAGAACGCCT
>CANQQM010000001.1 GCA_947626005.1 uncultured Clostridia bacterium | reverse complement strand
CCTGTCGCGCGCCACTCACAGCGCACCGCGCTGTTGAGTAGGAATGGCAACGCCCGTTTCGGCGGCAGGGACCGCCGCCCCCCCCGTCGGGCTTGCCAGCCCTCCTGTCGCGCGCCACTCACAGCGCACCGCGCTGTTGAGTAGGAATGGCAACGCCCGTTTCGGCGGCAGGGACCGCCGAAACCCCCGTCGGGCTTGCCAGCCCCCCTGTCGCGCGCCACTCACAGCGCACCGCGCTGTTGAGTAGGAATGGCGCGCTCCACCCTCTCTTTATGCGTTCTTGCGTTCGATGATGTAGTAGTCGAGGTCGATTCGGGCGCCGCTTTTATAGAGGAATTCGACGATGTCCGCATCGAGGGAGAGCATGGGGCGCGGGTCCTCACAGTCCCAGATGATCTCGGGCACCGCCACGAGGTAGATCTCCGCCCCGTTCTTTTCGATGAGGGCGCGGAGAAGCTCCTCCTTCCCCATAACCCCCTCGAGCGTCTTTCGGAGCATGACGTTGAGGTCGGGGTCGTACTCGTCGTTCTCCCCGATGCGGTAGCAGATCTTCGTACTGTAACGGGGGAATTTCACATACCATTCCGGCGTGATCTCGGAAATTTCGTCGTCGGAAAGGTCCTCGAGGCAGATATTCAGATAGGTCCGTATGGAGTGGGTGATCTTGCGGAGGGTGATCGCGACGACGCCCCGTTTTTTCTCCTCTTCCGCGCTGTAGTAGGCGTGCATCGCCTCCGCCATCTCTTCGGGGGTGGTCCCTTGGGGGGATCCGACCGCTTCGGGCGGGAACAGAAGCCCGTCGCCGCTCCCGTACGCGGGGGAGGAGAAGAGCTCTTGAAAGTTCTTTGCGACGAAAAGATCGACAACATCTACCGTGATCTTCTCCCCGCTTGCAAGGGAGGTGAACTCTATGCGGTCGCCGACGTCGATCTTCCTGCGCTTTGCGTCGAAGAGGCGGAGCTCGACCGTCTTTGTCCCCTCCTTGATTGCTTGGAAGGGGGCCTCCGCAAGGTGCATTTTGTGCACGTCGAGGCGCTTGGTGCGGGGCTCGATGCGCGTATCGTCCACCTTGAGCTCGGGGTAGACGCGGTCCTCCTCGGGGATGAACATGTTCATATAATAGCGCATATAGGGGCATTTTCCGCTCTCCTGCCGCCATGCATGCGCCATGATGCCGCCCCAGCCCCGCCACGAATAACTCACATACGTCCCGTCGTTCAAGACGGGGCAGTACTCCTCGTGCATGTCTCCGCCGAAACGGTAGCCGTGGGCGCGGATGTCCTCGACGATCGCCTTTTCCACCCCCGCGCCAAAGCCGCGGTGCATGGGATACATGCGGTTCCCAAGGTACGTCCAGCCGATGACCCGATATTTCATGCTCCCCTCCTTTTGGGCGTTTCCCGCCCCCATTTCGCATTTTCAAAAAAATCCCGCGGGGTGCGGGATGTTATACGGTGTGCGGGAAGAACTCCTCGTAGACGGCGCGGACGGTGCGCTCGTAGTTGCTGTTGTCGACGCCGACGATGATGTTGAGCTCGGAGGAGCCCTGATCGATCATGCGGACGTTGACGCCGGCATGGGCGATTGCCCGAAAGAGCCGCGCGGAGGTCCCGACGTTTTTGCTCATTCCGTGCCCGACGACGGCGATGAGCGCCACGTCGTCGAATACGGTCATGCGGTCGGGAGAGACGGCCTCGCCGATCTCCCGAAGCACCTTCTTCCTCGTCTCCCCGCGGAAGATATCGCTGTCGATGACAAAGGACATGGTGTCGATCCCCGAGGGCATGTGCTCGAAAGAGACGCCGTGCCGCAAGAATACGTCGAGGACTTTATAGGCGAAGCCGATCTCGGCGTTCATCAGCGATTTTTCGAGGAAGATGACGGTGAAGTTCTTCTTCCCCGCGATCCCGGTGACGATGCGGTCGTTAAAGGAATATTTGGAGGTGGGAACGATCATCGTCCCCTCGTCCTCGGGGCGGAAGGTATTGCGGATGCAGATGGGGATATCCGCCTCCCGCACGGGGAAGATGCACTCGCTGTGCAGCACGTTTGCGCCCATGTAGGAGAGCTCGCGGAGCTCCTTGTAGGAAAGGGCGGAAATGGGTGCGGGAGAGGGCACGATGTGCGGATCGCAGGCAAGAAATCCGCTCACGTCCGTCCAGTTTTCATAGAGATCCGCCCCGACCGCACGCGCAACGACGGCGCCCGAGACGTCGCTTCCCCCACGGGTAAAGGTCTTGACGCGGCCCTCTTCGTCCTCCCCGTAAAATCCCGCAACGACCGCCCGTTTCTTTCCCGCAAGCGCCGCACGGAGAAGGGCGTAGGTGCGCTCCCCGTCGAGGCGGCCGTCCGCGCCGAATTTGACCGTTTCGCGCGCGTCGATGAAGGGAATTTGAAGGAGCGCCGCCATGATGCGCCCCGTGATGTATTCGCCGCGGGAGACGATGAAGTCGCCGTAGCTCTCCCGTCCGATGCTCTCCTCCGCCTCCCGAAGGAGGGAGGCGATATCGAAGGAGAGGCCGAGTTCGTGCACGATGCCGGAAAAGCGGCTCTCCGCCTTTTTGAACGCCTCCCCCACCTTTCCCGTCTCTTCGACGTCGCGCGTCGTCTCATAGAGGAGGTCGGTGATCTTGCTGTCCCCGCCGTAGCGCTTCCCGGGGGCGGAGACGACGATGTACCGCCGCGAAGGGTCGCTCTCGAGGATGGCCTTGACGCGCAGCATGGTCGTCCCGTCCGCCATGGACGTTCCGCCGAATTTGCAAACCTTAATCATAGCCGACTTCCCTGCATTCGCAATAGTATCGCTCCTCGGCGCCGAGGGAGAACGCCCTGCGCGGGAGGGTCTTTCCCCCCTTGAAATAGGGGAAGAGATCCCCCTTGTCGAAGCAGCCGAGCCGTACGCCGACGCATTCGGGCGCGGAGAGTTTTTCCCGCAGGCGCTCTTCGCCCACGACATACTCCCGCTTTCCGCCGTTCGAACCGCAATAAGTCGCAAGGAGTTCGTCCACCCGCGCGATCGTGGCGGGATCGGCGGGGCGGTCGGGAAGGACGAGGTTGCCCTCCCTTCTGCACTTCACGTTGCGCCCCAAATAGTCGAGGAGGGCAGCGGCGTCGTCCTCCGTTTTGACGAGGCGATGGACGGGCTCGAGCTCGACTTCGTCGTCGAAGAGGTTGACGAACTCGACGAGGACGAAGCGTGCGGGATGCATCGTCCGTCCGGGGCGGAGCCCCTTCTTGACCGTATCCCAGTGGAGTTTGGCGGCCGCGACCTCGTCGTTCCCCTCGGCGACAAGGAAGGCGGGTTCGCCCCGTCCGTGCATCTCCTCGGCGAGAACGGCCGCCCGTTCGGCTTCGATAAAATACCCCTTGAGGTCGGGGGTCTCGTATAAGAGTTCGAGCTCGTCGGGCCGCACCCATTTGAGCGCTTTTCTGCGCTTATCGCGGTACAAAACGACGGCGGAGGTGCACTCGAGCGGCACCTTTCGGCGGACGGCGGCAAGCGCCTTCGCCCGCGGAACGGAAATTGCCTCCCCCGCCCGAACGAGGCTCTCTTCCCCCTTGGCGAAGGAATAGCGCTCCAAGTCGATCGTTCCGACGACGCCGCGGCGCACTCCCCGCGCCGTCTGCCGTTCGACGTAAACGAAACCGCGCTCGAGCTTGGAGACGACGTCCTCCTCGAGCGCACGGTACATTTCGCTGCGGATCGCGGCGATCTTTTTTTCCGCCTCTTCGGCGTCGAGCCCGCGGGGGAAGTAAAAGCGCGATGCGCGCCCCGCGCCGAGCTCCTCCGCCTCCGAAGGCGGGCACACCCACCCCTCGAAGTCCTCCCGCGGGAGGAGGAGGCGGGGCATCTTGATACAGCTCTTCATGCTTATTTTACCGAATTGATGATGACGGCGCAGACGACCGCAAGCACCACGGCAAGGAGTTTCAAGGGGATGTTGCGCGTAAATACCTTTTTGAGCCATTCGCCGAATTTCATGCCTTCTTACCCTCCCCGTTGAATTCTTTCCAGTAGTAGTCTTTAAGGAAGCGCTTCAAGCTCTCCGAGTCGACATAGCGGGTGATCTCCCCCCGCTTGACGACGGAGACGATACCTGTCTCTTCGGAGACGATGATCGTCGACACGTCGGCGACCTCGGTGACGCCGATCCCCGCACGGTGACGGGTGCCGTAGTCCTTCGGGAAGTCCTTCTGCGTGAGCGGGAGGAAGCACCCCGCCGCCTGAATGGTGTCGCCGTAGATGATCATCGCGCCGTCGTGAAGGGGCGCCTTGGGAATGAAAATGCCCTCGATGAGCTGATTGGAGATGTTTGCGTTCAGGGTGACGCCGCTCTCGAGAATGGTCTTGGGAAGATTGCCGTTCGAGAGGACGATGAGCGCACCCGTGTTGCTCTTCGAGAGCGCCTGCACCGCCTTGACGATGCCCGAGACGTATTCGTCAGCGCGGGCGGTGACGGCGGTCGTGCGGGTCGTGGCGGTATTCGCCGTGCCCGGCGCCCGCTTGACGGAGTTCCAGATGCTGCGCTTTATCTCCACATTGAAGAGGAAGAGGAAGAAGAGCGACAGGATCATGAAGAACATATAGAACGCCGTGACGTCGTTTGCGTTCGAGAAAACGGTCATCGTCCCCGTGAGAAGCAGCAAAAACACGTAGACGAAGATGAGCCGCTTCGCGTTGTTCTCGTACAGCGTCTTGAGGACAAAGTAGATGATGATGCAGAGGAACAGCATCTCCGGTATGATGATCCACCGGAAGTTCGTAAAGACCGCGGTGATCCCGTTCCACACTTCTGCGGGTGTGCGCATTGTCTCCTCCTTCGCGCCCGCAGGCGCTTTCAATAGTATTATAGCGATTTTGCACGAAAAATGCAAAGTCTTTTGTTCGGGAAAACGCGTTATCCGAAAAATATTTTTGCGATCGCCGCCGAAAGCGCCCCCGATTTCGTGTACAGGCCGCTCCGCATGCCCGCGGAGAGCCCGTAGAGGGCAAGGTAGACTTCCCGCACCCGCTCCTTCCCGAGGCGGGAGGCCGTCTCACGGTTTTTCTGCACCGCATAGGGTTTGATGCCGAGGGCGGAGCCGATCTCCGCGTCCGTGCCCCGCATCGAACCGATCTCGGTGAGGGTGCGGTAGTGGGAGACGAGGGCGGAGAGTGCGGCGCTCTCGTCGAAGCCCTTCTCCATGAGGTCGTGAAGGATCTCGGAAAAGGCCGAGCGGTTGCCCCGCGACGCCGCCTGCGTGAGTTCGTAGATCTTGTATTCGACGTCCTTTGCGACGTATTCCTCCACCGTGCTCCTCGAGACCTTCCCCCCCTTCCCGAGGAGGAGGGAGAGCTTTTCGATCTCGAGCTTCATGCGGGCGGCGTCCGAATTGCAATAGCGGACAAAGAGCCCCGCGGCGTCGGCGTCGAAGTTGAGCTCGGCGCGGCGCGCCACCCCGTACACCCAGCGGGCAAGCATTTCCTCCGTCTCCCGAGAGCAGTCGACATAGACAAGCTGCTTCTTGCGGAGGTCGCACCCCTTCCGCATCGTGTTGACGATGACGAGCACCGTCGTCTCGGTGGGCGATGCCGCATACCGTCCCAGCCCGTTTTCCCATTCCCGTTCGGAGGGATAGTACTCATACAGGCGGACGAGGCGGTAGTTGTCGAGCATGGGCGAAGTCTTAAGTTCCCCGAGGAGGCGGGAGAGCCGTTCCCCCTTCACCGCCTCCCCCTCGAGACGGACGTCGTTGAGGTCGGGAAGAGAGAGGGCGCACGCCTCGCGGATCGCCTTGACGGCGTGGTCGCGGAAATAGGCCTCGTCGCCGTCGACAAGATAGACGGGAGAGAGCCCCTCTTTGAGACTTTTCGCAAGCTGTACGAATTTCATAGCGATTTGATTATACCATGTCTGAGCGAAAATATCAAGTCCCCTTCGACGGGATGAACAAATAAATCGGCGCCGAATGCCCCTTCTCCGTCGAAATCGAACTCCACGACGAGCCCTTCGGTGACGAGGGTGAGCTTTTCGCGGCTCTCAAACACAAATTCGAGCCCGCCGACCGTCACCCGATCGCCGAACACGACGGCCGTTTCCCTCAGGCCCGTACTGATTTCGTCCTTCGCATACACCGCCTCCGCAGGGAGGAAGGCGGCGCGGTTGATCGGGACGAGTTCGTCCTCCCCGAGAACGATGATCCCGTCGAGCGTTTTGCCGTAGCGGCGGAGGAGGAAGTCCTCCGCGTCGCCGAGGGAGAGTTCGTCGATGACGAGGACGGCGGCATGCGGCGTGCGGACGAGGGCGGCGGTGCCCGAACCCGTCGTGGAGACGTCGATGCGCGTCCCCGTGAATACGACGTTCTGCATCACGACCGCCGCCGTGAAGAGAAGAACGAGCACGCCCGCCGCGATCCCGCGGACAAGCGGGGCAAGCCGCACCCGCTCGGAAAGGAGGATACAGCCGACAAGCCAGATCGTCCCGCCCGCGCCGAGCGAAAACCCCGCGAGCACCGCCGAAAAGTCGGCGAAGGAGAAAATCGCCGTAAACACGCCGAGGAGGCCGTTCGGGACGGCAAGGAAGAAACCCGCGGCGGGCGGAATGATGAGCGCAAGCAGCGAAAAGAGCAGAATGGAGAGGAAAAAGGCGGGAAGGAGCGGAATGAGGAAGAGGTTGAGAAGGCTCCCCCACACCGAGAAGTAGCCGAAGGTCTCGAGGAGGATGGGAAAGGTGACGATCTGGACGGAGAAATTCGCCGAGAGGTAGTCTCGGAGAAAGGCGGGAAAGTGCGGGATCCGCCCCAAAAGGCGGGATACGGTACCCGAAAACAACCCGAGCCCGAGGCAGGCGCCGAAGGAGAGGCGGAAGCCCGCCGAGAGGAATTCGCTCGGCAGGAAGGGCAAGATGCAGAGGGCGGAGAGGGAGAGGGAGGTCAGAAAGTCGTGCTTTTTGCCGATGACGCGGAGAAGGCCGAGCGCCGTGCACATGACGAAGGCGCGGACGGCGGAGACGGTGAATCCGCAAAAGGCGGTATAGAGGAAGGCGAACAGGGAGGCGGGGATGGTCGAAAAGCGTTCGAGCCGACGGAAGAGAAAGACGACCGCCCCGTACAAAATGCCGATATGCAGTCCCGAAACGGCGAAGATGTGCGCGATCCCGCCCCTTCTCACCTCCTCCAAAAGGCCTTCGTCCATGCCGTGCGAGTTGCCCGTGAGGAGGGCGTAGGCGACCTCCGCCCGCGTCGGATCGAGGTGGCGGTCGAGCGTCCTATGGAGGGCGGCGCGGAGGAGGAGCATCGGGTCGCGCGTCTTTCCGATGAGCTGTACCTCCCTTGCCGCGGCGACGTAGCGGAGGTCGGCGGAAAAGCAGTATTCCCCCTCCTTCCCCGAAATCGGATTGCGAAGCACTTCGGCGTCGAAGGCGATGACGTCCCCCTCCCGTATGCCGTACGTCTCCAAATCGATCTGCATCTTCCCGCCGCAGCGCTTCTTGTCGAAGGAGAGACGGCCGAGAACGGCGAAGGTGATGTCGTCCTCTTCGATCAATTCGTACACCGTTCCGTTGATGTGGTATTCCCCTTCCTTCGGGCCGCTTAAAAACCGTTCCGCCCCCGCATGGGCAAAGCCCGCTCCCGCACCCGAAAAGAGGAGGAAGGAGAGAAGAACGGCGAGAACGCGCTTCTTGCCGAAGGGAAACGCCGCCATCGGGAAGAGGGCCAAAAAGAGAAGGTCCGAGGGCGCAAATCCCCCGAACCGAATGCGAAAATACAGCGCGATCCCGTACACGAGCCCGAGCGCGCAGAAAAGAATGGGACGAAAATTGACGACCGTACCGATCTTCCGCATACCGGGGCCCCTCGAACGCTTCTTTTTAGCTGCGAGCGTTGTCCTCGCGCACGCCGAGCGTATGCGCAAAGGCGTAAAAGACGGGTTTTCCGCCCTCCATGTCCTCATTTTCAAGGGAAACGGCGTGGAGGGACCTCTCCCCGTAGGTGGTGTAGTAGTACCGCCCCGTGCGGGTGTTGCAGCAGACGGAGTACACCGTCTCCTCATAGACTTCGGGCTTCAAGCGGACGAGCCCGCGCGGCATCGCGACCGCCTCGAGCATGTGGAAAAACGCACACACGCCCCCCTCTTCTCCCTCTCCCGCGACGATGTTCGCCCGAAGAAAGGCCGCCTTTACAAAGCGGGAAGCGGACGACCAGTCGCCGGGGAGGCCGATGGCGCCCATGCCGCGGCTGTACGGCTCGAGCGGGAGGCGCTCCGAGAAGCGGCTTTTCGGCTCGTCCACGGTGAGGCTCAGATAGTCGCGAAGGCGGGTGAGCTGCTCGGGGAAGGGCGGATTGTTCGTGAGGACGAACGCGGGGTCGTCGTAGAGGAGAAGCCCCGCCTCCGTCGGCTCTGCGACGAGGCATTCCTCCCCGTCGGCGATCATCCAGTGGAGGGGCGTCAGGGGCAGGGTCTCATCGAAGGGAATGGAGACGACGTTGACTTCGGAAAGGAGGGCCCTTGCCTCCTTCACCGTCGAACACTTAGAGAGGACGAAGGAGATGAGCTCGAAGGGAGCGACGTTCTTCTTCCCCTCCTTCGGGGGAAAGTAGCGGGCGTTTTTGGGGAAGTTGAGCCCCGCCATGCCGAGCCCCTTTTCGTTGACGGCGTCGAACCAAAGGGGGGTGTTCCCCCGAACGATCGCCGTGCCGATGAGGGCGAAGTGGCGGGAAAGCGTCCCCTCTTTCCGGAATTCGAAGGCAAGATTTCTCGGCGCGATGCACACGCCCTCCCCGAAGGAGCCCTCGAGGTCGAGATTGCGCCCGAAATAGGCGTCTTTTGTTCGAAACGAGATCGCCGTGCACATAATATCCCCTCCCGCGGTCCTTGGCCGCAGACCTTACTTCTGGCGGTTGGTGAATTTGAGGATCTGCTCGGTGTTGCCGAACACGACGAGCTGGTCCCCTTCCTCGAAGACGTAATTCCCGTCGAGGGAGGAGATGATGTTCGTCCCCTTCTTGACGGTGAGGATGTTCATGCCGTACTTGGAGCGGGGATTGATGTCGATGAGCTTGCGCCCCCGCCACTTTTCGGGAAGTGCGATTTCGAAGATGGAGTACTCCGCGTCGAGGTCGATGAAGTTGATGACGTTGGACGAGTTGAGACGGACGGCCAGCTTCTCGGCGATATCGACGTCGGGATAGATGACCTCGTCCGCGCCGACACGCATCAAAAATTTCTTCTGGATCTCCGTCTCCGCCTTGGAAATGACCCGCTTCGCGCCGAGGTCCTTAAGGTTGGCCGTGATCTCGAGCGAGGACTGGAACTCGTCGCCCATGGCGACGATGCAGACGTCGAAGGAGGGAATATCCATCGCGCGCAAGCTGTCCTCGTTCATGCAGTTGGCGATGAGGGCGTTCGTGTAGCGGGGCGCAAGCGCGTTGATGACGCTCTCGTCCTTGTCGACGATCATCACCTCATTCCCCATGTTGAGGAGTTTCTGCCCGAGCGTGCGCCCGAACTTTCCCATCCCGATGAGCAAAACGGATTTCATAACTTTTTCCTCCCGATTATCCGATAAAGAAGTTGTCGACAGGGCGGCGGACTTCCGCCGTGTCACGCTTGCGCGAGAGCGCAAAGGCAAGGGTCAGAACGCCCACCCTCCCCGCATACATGAGGAAGATGAGGATGAGCTTGGAGGCGACGGTGAGCGTCGCCGTATACGACATCGAAAGTCCGACCGTCCCGAGGGCGGAGACCGTCTCGAAGAGGGCGCAGCGGAAGGTCTCGGCGTCGCCCGGTTCGATGGCGCAGATCATGAGCGTCGCCAAAATGACGAGGGTGAGGTAGGAAACGAAGATCGCAAGCGCCTGTCCGAGCAAGGTGCTGTCGACGCGGCGTTTGCCGATCGTGATATCCTTCTTCCCGCGGAAGGCGGCGACCATACCCATGACGATGACGGTCACCGTGCCCACCTTGACGCCGCCCGCCGTCGAGCCCGAACAGCCGCCGATGAACATCAGGATGACGGTGAGGAAGTACCCGCCCGCCGAGAGCGACGAGGGGTCGGTCGTCCAGAATCCCGCCGTCCGCGCCGTCGTCGAATTGAAGAGGGAGAGGAGGAGCTTCTGTCCGAAATTATACCCCGTGTACGTCGGATTATGCCATTCGAAGCCGAGGAAGCACGCCGTCGAAAAGAGAAGAAGCCCGAAGTTGACGGCGAGAATGGCCTTCGTATAGAACTGGAATTTCTTGGGGTTGAAGCGGCAATCGACGACGTCCCCCCACACGCAGAAGCCGAAGCCGCCGACAAGGATGAGCACGACGACGGGGAGGACGACGAGGGGGTCGGTCGCATAGTAGGAGAGCGACCCCGCGCCGAGGCCCGTTCCGCCGAAGAGGTCGAAGCCCGCATTGCAGAAGGCGGAGACGGAGTGGAACAGGGCGTAATAGATCCCCCTTCCCGTGCCGAGGTCGGGAATGAAGCGGATGCTGAGAAAGACCGCTCCCAAAAATTCGAAGATGGCCGTTCCGATGAGGATGCGGCGGGTGAGGCGCTTGACCCCCGCAAGCTGTCCGCCCCCCACCGACTGGATGACGGCGCGGCGTTCGTACTGTCCGAGCCCGCGCTTCACAAGGAGGAGAAGGACGGAGACGATCGTCATGAAGCCGAGCCCGCCCGTCTGGATGAGAAGGAGGATGACGACCTGCCCGAACACCGTCCAGTGGACGTTGGTCTCAAAGGGGGTGAGCCCCGTGACGCAGGTCGCGGAGACGGAGGTGAAGAGGGCGTCGATATAGCTCGTGAGGCCCTCTTTGGAGGCAAACGGCAACGTCAGGAGGATGCTGCCCGTGAGGATGACTACAAGATATCCGATGGCAAGATACTGCCATACGTTGAGTCTCCTTCTGATTTTGGGAAATTTCATATCCGCCCTCCGTTCCGCGTGATTCTATCACATCCGCGCGGATTTGTCAAATGTTTTAGGCGAGAGAGATGCGGTCGGAGACGGAGCGGACGAAGATGCCCTTCTCCTCGCCGTACCCGACGCAGGTGCGAAGGAAGGAGACGAACTTCTCACTCGGCCGCACGACGCCGAGCGCCCCCGCGGCGACGGAGAGCAGTTCGTCCATATAGAGCGCGACGCGGTCCTCGAGCGCGGCGCGGATGAGAGAGACGAATTCGTACACCGTGTAGTCGTCATCCGAGCGCTTGACGGCGCCGTCCTCGGGATCGGTGCGGTATCTGCCGAGCTGGAGGGCGCGCAGATTTTTGTAGAAGTAGTCGACGCCCGCCACGCGGTCGCGGTTGAAGGCGCAGGCGTCGATGAGCGCGTCGAGCCGCCCGTCCACCTTCGTCCCGCTCTTTAAGATCCCGAAACTTGCAAGGCACCTCTTTTTGAGGAAGGCGCGGGAGATGGGCTCCTCGGCGGCGACGATCTCTTTAAGCCGCGCCATGATGTCCGTGTCGTTGTCGCCGCAAGTAATAAACGCCGCCGTCTCCGCCGCCGTCGCCTTCACATAGCGGTAGGCCTTGGCGCTCTTCGAAAGGTGCGAATCGGTCTTGCGGCCCGCCCCCGTCAGACGGTCGAGAAGGTCTTTTATCCGCTTGATTTCCCGTTTGGGGTTGTTGTAGTAGTTGACGCTGTTGACGCGCACGACGTTCCAATTCCCCCGCTTCAGGGTCTGGACCTGAAGGAGGTTGCGGTCCTTTACCGAGAAGCGCTCCGTCCCGTCGCAGAGGATACCGAGGACAAAGCGGCGCTTGTCGTCGGGATCGACGACGGCGACGTCCACCTTGAAGTCGGAGGCCCCGACGTCGGCGCGGCAGTCGTAGCCGTAGGAGGAGAGCTCGGCGGCGATGTACCTTCCGATCCCCGCGCCGCCGCGCACCGAATCCGACCGCACGGCAAGCGTCGTTCTCCCCTTTTCGGCAAATTCGAGGAAGGCCTTGAGCCCCGCGACCCCCTTCGAGGAGGTCTTGGCGAGGTCGATCATCGCGGCGGTCATCGTCGAGAATACCACCATCTCCTCCCTTGCACGGGAGACGGCGACGTTGAGCCGCCGCCAGCCGCCCGCTTGGTTGAGGGGCCCGAAGTTGAGGGAGACCCGCCCCGTCTTGTCGGGGCCGTAGCAGACGGAGAAGAGAATGACGTCCCGCTCGTCCCCCTGCACGTTCTCGAGGTTCTTGACGAAGAGGGGCTCCTCGCGCTCGTAGGCGACGCCGTCGAGCTTGAGGCGGACAAGTTCCTTGGAAAGGAGCCGTTCGATGTCCTCCTGCTGCGCCCCCGAGAAGGTGACGATCCCGATGCTCGAACGGGAGAGGACGGGGTCGGAGAGACGGCGCACGACCTCCTTCACGAGCTCCTCCGCCTCGCGGCGGTTGCGCTTGGTGAAGCCGCGGTCGTAAGTGCCGTCCACCTGCACGAGGCGGACCTTGCTCTCGAGCGCGTCGGGCGAAGGGAAGGTGCAAAGGCGGTTGTCGTAGTACATTCCGTTGGAGAATGCGATGAGGCTTTCATGCTTGCTGCGGTAGTGCCAGATGAGGTGCCGCTCGGGCATTCCGAGGGCGAGGCAGTCGTCGAGCACGCTCTCGAGGTCCTCGTTTTCGAGGTCGTCCTCGTCGACGGCGCTCGTACGGAAGAAGGAGGTCGGCGGGAGTTGGCGGGGATCGCCGACGACGACCGCCGCCTTGGCCCTTGCGATCGACCCGACCGCCTCCGCCGTCGTCATCTGGGAGGCCTCGTCGAAAATGACGAGGTCGAAGAGGTCTGCCTCGGGCTGAAGATATTGCGCCACCGTCGTCGGGCTCATGAGAAGGCAGGGGCAGAGGGAAGCGGAGAGCGTCCCGATCTCGGCGAACATGGCGCGGATGCCCGTCCCGCGGAGGTTGCTCCTCGAAAAGCGGGTGAAGCTCGCAAGCTCGAGCCCGATATCCCCTTCCGCATCGCTCCCCGGGAGCCGCGAGATGAGCTCGGCGCGGAGGTGGGCGCGGGTGAGTTTGGTGTACTCCTCCCACGCGAGGCGGAATTTTTCGACGGTGTCCTCGAGCGTCCCGACCGTCATGCGCGAAAGAGCGGGGTCGGCGGGGATGTTGATCTCGAGGAAGTTCTTGTAGACGTTCTTTTCGAACCCCGCAAGGACGTTCTCCACCTTGAGGCGGCCGCTCTCCAAGGCGTCGGCGATGAAGTTGAGCCCGAGCGCGGAGAGCTTTTTGGCCGTTGCGCGGTACATGCACCAGTTGGGAAGGAGGTCGACGTTGTCGATGAGCGCCGACGCCTTCGCGGAGAAGTAGTCGAGGACGTCCTCCCCGCGGATCTTGCCGCGCTCCCCCTTCGTCACCGCGAGGAAGCTCTCCTCGGCGTGGAAGTAGGAATCGGCGGCCTTCAGAAATCCCTCGAGGACGGGAAGGGTGTACCCGTTTGCCGCACGGATGCACATGCCGTTGAAGGAGTCGGGGTTGTAGTCGAGGAAGGTCGCGGCGCACTTGGTGTGCAGCGCGTAGAGCTCGGAGAGATATTCGTTGCGGCGGCGGAACACGATGCGCCCCGCACGGTCGGTGAAATTCTTGGAAAGGGAGATGCCCGTGATGCGCTTCATCGCGGCGTCGATCTCGACCACCGTCTGGAGGAACTTGGGCATGTCCTCGTCGGCGATGGGACGGACGGCGGCGCGGGAGAGCTGCTTCGCGGCCGCCCTTGCGCTTTTAGAGAGCTTCCAGTCCCCGCCCTTTTCGAGGTAGGCGCCGATCTCCTCCGCCCCGTCGGGATCCACGAGCGTCTTGAAGTGCTTGAAGTAGTAGTTGAGGCAGGAATCGAGCCGTCTGTTCGCATTATAGAATACGTAGAAGTCCTCTTCCCCCACCCCGTGATAGTACTTGTCGTACACCCCGTCGGCGAAGTCGCGGGCGATGTCGCAGAGGGAGAGCAGCTTGCGCCGCGTGATCGTCGAAATGCGCTGACGGTAAAATTCGAGGAAGAGCGCCAGAAAGGACTTGAGGTGCTTGATCTCGGTGACGATGACTTCGCTTGCGCAGAACACGCGGTCGCGGAGTTCCTGCGTATATTCGTTGAGGTTGACGTTCTCGAAGGGAGAGTTGAATACCCCTCCGCACTCCTTCGCCGCCGCCGCCGCGACGAGGATCATGTTGCGGCATTCGGAGAGTTTCTTTTCGGTGAGGGTGTCGTAGAAGGCGCTCTCGATGTCGAGGATGTCGGGCGCGTTCTTGTTTTTGAGGTAGCCGAGAATGGCCTCGTACACCGAGACGCCGAGGCGGCGCTTCTTGTGCAGAGCCGTCATGGGTTCGCGGAGCTCCTCCCTGAGGGAGGCAAGCTCTTCGGCACGGTCGTCGATCGGAGCGGCTTCGGCGCTCCCCGCGAGGGCGAGGGTCGCCTCCATGCGGCGGAGGACGTCGGCCTTGTCCGTCTTGTTGGAGTGGAGCTCGAGGCAGAATTCGCCGATGCCGACCGCGTCGAGCCGCTTTTTGACGACGTCGAGCGCCGCCTTCTTCTCCGCGACGAAGAGCACCCGCTTGTTCTTATGCAGGGCGTTTGCGATGATGTTGGTGATCGTCTGGCTCTTGCCCGTTCCCGGGGGGCCGTGGAGGACAAAGCTCGTCCCCGTCCCCGAGAGGGCGACGGCGGCGTACTGCGAACTGTCGGAGGGAAGGGGAAGGAGCACTTCCGCGGGGTCGCTCTCGTCCTCGTCGGGATCGGCGGCCGCCCCCTCCCGCACGGGTTTTCCGCCGACGAGCGCCGCGATGTTCGCATTCTTTTTGAAGGCGTCGAAGTGCGTCCTCAGATCGTTCCACATGAGGTAGCGCTGGAAGGAGAAGGCGGAGGCGTACACGTCGTCGAACACGCTCCAGCCCTTCATCGAAGCCGTCTCCACGCGCACCATGGCGAGGATCTCGGAAATTTTGAGCGCCGAGACGTCCTCCCCGAGCCCGCGGATGTCGATGTTGAATTCCTGTTTCAAAAACTCGAGGAGGGTGGAGTTGACGAAGTACCCCTCCTCCGTCGCCGCAAGGGAGAAATCCTCGTTCCCCTTGGCGCGGCCGAGCCCGACGGGCATGAGGACGAGCGGCGCAAACTTGGGAGCGCCGTCCTCCTTGGAGACGTAGCGCAAAAATCCGACGGCAAGGTAGAGGATGCGCGCCCCCGTCTCTTCGACCGATTCCCGCATCCTGCGGATGAGCTTGCCCGCCGTCTCCGAGAGGGAGGCGCGGTCGCCCGAGACGCGGAACACCCCCTTCTCCTGTTCGATGGCGATGAGTTCGCGGCGCTGCGGGGTGAGCGTTCCGCCGAAGGGAGTAAGTTCCTCCCCCTCCTTGAGTTTTACGCTCCCCTGCGCCGTGAGACGGGCGACGAACTCGTCGGGCGAGGAGGAGGCGAGATGGAGCGCGTTCTTCCCCGAAAAGTTGAGGAGGGCGTTCTTGGCGCTGAGGTCGAGAAGGCGGCGCTCCCACTGCTTGTTTTTGGGCTGTTTGCCGTCGAGGCGAAGATCGCGCACGACGGGGAGCGGGGCGGGCGCCGCGGAGTCGGACATCTCCTCTTCGCGGAGCACTTCGTACCCGCGGAGCCCCTTCCCGCGGACGGGGCACGGAAGAACCCCGCCGATGCGGCAGCGGCGGATATCGACGAAGCACTCGTAGAGCCCGCTCTTGAGTTTTTCGCGGAAGTGCCCTTCCGACGTGCCGAATGCGACGTTCTTCCCCGCAAAGAGGTCGGCGGCGTCGAAGAAGGCAAGGTTGTTGATCCCCTCCGACGTGTACTTTTCGACGATCTCCGCGTCGTCCGTCACGCTGTCGAGGAAGCAGCTGTTATACAGCCAAACCCCCACGGCGACGGTATTCTTCCCCACCGCGAGGACGGGGTGCAGCTGCGCCGCCTCGAGGGAGGCGCAGGCAAAGACCGCAAGGCGGAACTCGTCCGCCGTCTTATCCTTGAGAAGAGAGCCCTCCGCCGAAGCGGGAACGGGGCCCGAAAGGTCGCACTCCTCGCGGGAAAACCCGAAGGAGCGGATCGCCGCATAGATCGCCGCGGCGGCACGGCGCACCGTGTCTTTGTCGGCGTCGAGGTAGCCGCAGAACTCGGAGTCGGCTTCCCACTTCCGAAGGCGCTTTCCCGCCTCCGAGAGGACGGGGGCGCAGTCGCTGAGACGGGGACGGACGAACGAAGCGATGCGCTCGGCATTGCCCGAAAGGCCCTCCCACCAGTCGAAGGGGAGCACGGTGATCTCCGCCGACGCGGAGGCGATCTCCTTGCCCTCGGAATAGACGGCGGCACGAACCTCGGCCGTCTTTACCTCCTCCGCCTCCGCCAAATAGACGGGAGAGAAGATGTTCTTTGCGACCACTTCGACGGTGCTCTCGAAGGGGACCTCCACCGTCTCTTCGAAGGCGGTGAGAAGCCCCTCGGGGGAGGTGAGGACGAGCTTGAGCGCCGCCGCCTCCTCGAAGCCGCTCTTGATCTGCACCCGCGCCGGGGTGGAGAGGAAATGATCGGCGTATCCCACATACTTGGGGAAACGCAGCTCGAGTGCGATTTTTTCGTTGAGTGTGTTCCGTTTTTTGCCCGCCATACGACTCCCGCGCCCGTACATACGCACGGGCTCAACATTGTTTCCGAAAAAGTATATCATATTTTCGCGCGAAATGCAAGGTCTCTCGACGCTTTTCGGATATTTTTCCCTCTTTTTCCGCAAATAACCGATTTCGGGCAACAAAAAACCGCCCCCGAAGGGACGAATCGTGCCCTATCCTCAGATGAAAGCGTTCTCGAAGTATTCGAGCCCGCCCTCGAAGATGGCGGCGACGTCGAAGCGGATGGGCACCTCGCGGCCGATCGTCGTACAGTAGAAGCCCGCGATCATGCGGTAGCGGCGCTGTTTTTCGCGCGTGACGGCCTCCGTCGGGAGCCCGAACACGTCGCTCTCCCTCGTCTTGACTTCGACAAAGCAGGTGTAGCCGTCTTTGAGGGCGACGATGTCCGCCTCGCCGAAGGGGGTCCTGTAGTTGCGTTCGAGGATCTTGTAGCCGTGCTTTTTCAGGTATTTGCAGGCGACGGTCTCTCCCTTCCGTCCCAATACTTTTTTACGAAAGTCCTTCGGTGAATTCTGCATATGCCTACCTCTTTTATCGCTTCGAGGTGTTCCCTCGTCCCGTAGCCGACGTTGCGTTCGAACCCGTATTCGGGGAACTCCTCCGCATAGCGGCGCATGAGCCCGTCCCGATACACCTTTGCGAGGATGCTCGCCGCGCCGATCGATGCGACGAGGGCGTCCCCCTTCACGATGCTCCTCTGCGGCAAGGAGAGCTCGAGGGTCATGTTCCCGTCGGTGAGGACGAAGTCGGGTGCGGGGGAAAGCGCCTCGACCGCCCGTTTCATGCCGAGACGGGTCGCTTGCAAGATGTTGATCTCGTCGATCGTGCGCTCGTCGACCTCCGCGATCGCATAGGCACGGGCGGCCTTTTTGATCTCTTCGGCAAGTCTTTCCCGCTTGGCGGCGGAGAGCTTCTTGCTGTCGTCGATGCCGCGGATGCGCTGTTCCTCCCCGAGGGGGAGAATGACCGCCGCGCAGACGACGGGTCCCGCCAAGGGGCCCCTTCCCACCTCGTCCACGCCGCAGACCGCAGCGAAGCCCCGGGAGAAATATTCGCGCTCCAAAGTGAGTTCGTCCATACCGTCCCCCTATGAAATGAGCCCGACGGCGGAAAGATCCTCCGCGCTGTCGAAGCAGACGCGGCCGAGTTTCCCTTTCCGCAAATCGTCGAGGACCGCCCTTTCGCCGCGCTCGTAGTCATACTCCCCGCCGCGGAGGAGAAATCCGCGGTTTTTGCATACCGTGTCCAACATTTCGAGGGGGGTGCCGCCCGAGATCGCGTAGCGTGCGGAAAGCGCCGCGGGGGCTTTTTCGTACAGCTCTTCGAGGAGGGAGAGGGCAATTTCGTCGAGGGCGAGGATGTCGTCGTTGATGCACCCGACGTAGGCAAGCCGCCGCGCCAATCTCTGATCTGCGCAGGAGGGGGGCATCGTGCCCGGGGTGTCGAGGAGGTCGAAGGAGCCGCAGTGCACCCACTGTTTGGCCCGCGTCACCCCCGCCCTGTCCCCCGTCACCGCCTTTTTCGCCCCCGAGAGGAGGTTGATGACCGTGCTCTTCCCCGTATTCGGGATGCCCGCGACCATAAATCGGAGGGGTTTTTGGGAGCCTTTGGCGCGCAGACGTTCGGCTTTTTCGTGCACCAGTTCCTCCATTGCGGCCTGAAGGGGGCGCGCGGAAGCGGGGCTCGAAGCGGAGAGGCGGAGGGCCCGTCCCTTCGGAAAGAGGGAGAGAAAGCTCTCCGACGCGCGGTCGGCAAGGTCCCCTTTATTAAGAAGATAGAGGACGGGCTTCTCCCCCGCAAGCGCCCGAAGACGGGGATTGTAGCTCGAGGCGGGACAGCGGGCGTCGAGGACGAACACGACGGCGTCGACGAGCCCCATGCTCTCCTCCATCGCGCGCATCGCCTTCGCCATGTGCCCCGGGAACCATTGGATGGTCTTCACCGTTTGTCCTCCTCCCGTCCCTTGAGAAGGTCGGGACGCGCCTTTTCGGTAATTTCGAGGGCGCGTTCGTGCCGCCAGCGGTCGATCTCGGCGTGATTGCCGCTTCGGAGCACTTCGGGAACGCGCAGCCCCCTGTACTCGACGGGGCGGGTATAGTGCGGATATTCGAGGAGGCCGTCCGAAAAGCTCTCCTGCACGAGGGACTCGGGGGAGAGGACGCCGTCGATGTAGCGCGCCACGCAGTCGACGAGCACCATCGCGGGGAGTTCTCCCCCCGTCAAAACGTAGTCGCCGATGGAGATCTCCTCGTCGATAAAGAGGTCGATCGCCCGCTGATCCACCCCCTCGTAATGGCCGCAAAGAAGCACCATATCCCCTCCTTCCGCCAAGGAGACGACGCGCTCCTGCGTTAAGGGCCTCCCCTTGGGGGAGAGATAGATGCGGCGGGCCGTATGTGCGGGATCCACCGCCTCGACGGCGCTCCCGACGGGCTGTGCCATCATGACCATCCCCGCGCCGCCGCCGAAGGGATAGTCGTCGCATTTTTGATGTTTGTCCTCGGTGTAGTCGCGGAGGTCGACGACTTCGACGTCGAGCTTTCCCTCCCGCTGCGCCCTTCCGAGGATGCTTGCCCCGAGCGCCGAGAACATTTCGGGAAAGAGTGTGAGAATGGTGATCTTCATGCGATTTTCCCCTTTTGCCTAAAAAATCCTACCCCGTTTACCCGTTTCAGAGAACGGCGACCTCTTCGAAACGCTTTCTCGAGACGGTGATGCGGCCCCCTTCTATATCGACGGAGAGGACGACGCCCCTTGCCGCGGGGAACAGGATCTCTTTCCCGTCCTCCCCCTTAAGGGTGTAGATGTCCGTCGCCGCCTGCCTTACGTCGGTGAGCGTTCCGAGCACATTCCCCTCTTCGTCCGAAACGGTGCAGCCGAGGAGGTCTGCGATATAATATCTTCCCTCGGGCGGGGCGGGGGCCTCGTCGCGGGGGACGGTGACCTTCTTGCCGCGGAGAAGTTCCGCCGCATTGCGGTCGGGCACGCCGCGCAGATTCAGAAACACGCACCCGTCGCCGAACCGTGCCGAGAGCACTTTGTACTCCGTGCCGTCGAGAAAGACGCGGCGGAAGGAGGAAAAGTCCTCGGGGGAATCGGTATAGGGAAGAATTTTGACTTCGCCGCGGATGCCCTGCGGCTTTAGGACGGTGCCGATGAGAAGTTCCTTCATGCTTTGCCTCCGAAGAGGTCGTCCGCAAGGCGGCGGATCTTCTCCTGCGTCGCCGCCCTTTCCTCTTCGCAGGGGACGACGACGATATTCTCCTCTTCCTTGAAACGCTCGAAGGCCGCAAAGTAGTTGTCGCGGATGCGGCGCTGCTTTTCGAGCGTCTCGTAGCGCTCCGTCTCGCCGCGGCTCGACACCCGCTTCATCGCCTCCTCGACGGGCGTATCGAGGAAGAGCACGAGGTCGGGGCGGAGGAGCTCCCGCACGGGGCGGTTGAGCTCGATGACGTATTCGAGCGGAACAAACCCGCCGTTATAGGCGTAGGAGGAAAAATAGTAGCGGTCGCAGAGGACGGTCACCCCCGCTTCGAGGCGGGAGAGGATGCCGTTTTCCCGATTGCGCACATGGTCGGTGCGGTCGGCGGCGAACATGAGGGCGATCGTGTACTCGTCCGTGTCCGTCCTGCCCGAAAGGCAGGCGCGAAGAAGGGATCCGAACGGGGAATCCGTCGGTTCATGGGTGAGGAAGGTGGGAATGCCGCGCTCCTCGAGATATTTTCCGAGCATGCGCATCTGCGTCGTCTTGCCGCTTCCGTCGGTGCCCTCGAATACGATAAATTTACCTTTTTTCATACCGTCCCCCTGCTTAAAGGAATTCGTGATTTCATTCGACCCACTCCGCAAACGCCTTGAAGGCGGAGGGGATCGCATAGCGGGTGCGGATCTCTTCGGGCGTCGCCCAAATGTAGCGGAGCGCCCCCGCGACCTCGGGCGGAACGTCGACGAGATACCCCGTCATCCGCCATTCGATATGGGTGAAGATGTGCCGCGCGCTCTTTACGGCGCGGACGGCGCCGAGGGATTCGGGCACCCGCCCTCCCTCGAAGAAGGGGAAGCCGTACATGCCCGCAAGGAGGCCGTGCTCGTCCCGCTTTTCGATGGCGTATTTCCCGTTCGAGACGAGGACGAGGACGTCGGCCGTCACCGTCTTTCGTTTCTTCTTTTCCGAGCGCACGGGATAGCGCCCTTCCTCCCCTCTTCGATGCGCTTCGCAGAGCCCCGCCCACGGACATGCTCCGCACAGAGGAGCTCCGTTCGGTACGCATACGGTCGCGCCGAGGTCCATGAGCGCCTCGGCAAAGTCCCCCGTTTGGGGCGGGTAGACCTCCTTCAAAAGCGCCCTGTCGCGGCGGAGGACTTCCGCATCGTCGACGGGGGAAGGATCTGCAAAAAATCGGGACAGAATGCGGAGAACGTTGCCGTCCACGGCGGGCACGGGGAGGCCCAAGGCGATGGACGAGATCGCCCCCGCCGTGTATTCCCCGACGCCCGGGAGCGCCTTTACCCCCTCCCATGTCCGAGGGAAGCCCTTCGCGGCGATCTCCTTGGCGGCGCGGTGCAGACTGCGGGCACGGCTGTAGTAGCCGAGTCCCTCCCATTCCTTCAAAACTTCTTCGACGCTTGCCGCGGCGAGCGCCTCGGCGGTCGGGAAGCGGGCAAGAAAGCGCCCGTAGCGTTCCTTCACCGCCTCGACGCGGGTCTGCTGCAGCATGAGCTCGGAGACGAGGACGGAGTAGGGCGTGCGCTCCCCCCTTCGCCACGGAAGGTCGCGGCGGGCGTCCTTGTACCAGCCAAGGAGAAGAGGCACCGCCTCTTTGAGCCCTGTCTCCATCAGAAGAGCCCGACGATGTTGCCCTGTTCGTCGACGTCGATCTTCTCCGCCGCGGGGACTTTGGGAAGCCCCGGCATCGTCATGATGTTCCCCGTCAGCGCGACGACGAATCCCGCCCCCGCCGAAATGCGGACGCTCCGCACGGTCACGGTGAAGTGTTCGGGCGCGCCGAGCTTTGCGGCGTCGTCCGAGAAGGAATATTGCGTTTTCGCCATACAGACGGGGGTATTTCCGAATCCGAGCCCCTCGAGCCGTGCGATCTCCGCCTCCGCCTCGGGGGTGTAAGAGACGCCGTCGCCGCCGTAAATTTTCGTGACGATCGCCTCGATCTTCTCTTTTATGGGAAGGGCCGCGTCGTAGGCGAAGCGGAAGTTGTTTTCCTCCTCGGTGAGGCGGACGACTTCCTCCGCCAGCGCTTCGCCGCCCTTGCCCCCTTCCGCCCAGACGGTGGAAAGACGCACGTTGACGCCGAGGCCGCGGCACTTTTCGATGACGAGGGCAATTTCCGCGTCGGTGTCCGTCGGGAAGCGGTTGACGGCGACGACGGCGGGAAGCCCGAACACGTTCTTTATATTCGACACATGGCGGAGGAGATTGGGAAGCCCCTTCTCGAGGGCGGCAAGGTCCTCCTTTTCGAGCTGCGTTTTGTCGAGCCCGCCGTGCATCTTGAGGGCGCGCACCGTCGCAACGACGACGACCGCCGCGGGTTTAAGGCCCGCAAAGCGGCACTTGATGTCGAGGAACTTCTCCGCGCCGAGGTCTGCGCCGAAGCCCGCCTCCGTCACGACGTAGTCGCCGAGGGCAAGCGCCGTTTTCGTCGCCACGACCGAGTTGCAGCCGTGGGCGATATTCGCGAAGGGCCCGCCGTGCACGAAGGCGGGAGTCCCCTCAAGGGTCTGCACGAGGTTGGGCTTCATCGCGTCTTTGAGAAGCGCCGTCATCGCACCCGCCGCCTTGAGGTCGTTTGCCGTGACGGGCTTCCCCGCATGGGTATAGGCGACGACGATGCGCCCGAGCCGCGCTTTAAGGTCTTGAAGAGAGGTCGCAAGACACAAAACCGCCATCACTTCGCTTGCGACCGTGATGTCGAAGCCGTCCTTTCTCGGAACGCCCGACTTGGGGCCGCCGAAGCCGTCCTCGATGTAGCGGAGCTGGCGGTCGTTCATGTCGACGCACCGCTTCCACGGGATGCGCCCGATGTCAATGTCGAGCGCGTTGCCCTGAAAGATATGATTGTCGAGCATCGCCGCAAGCAGATTATTCGCCGCGCCGATCGCGTGGAAGTCCCCCGTGAAGTGGAGGTTGATGTCCTCCATCGGGACGACCTGCGCATAGCCGCCGCCCGCCGCGCCCCCCTTGATGCCGAACACGGGTCCGAGGGAGGGTTCGCGGAGGGCCACGACGACCTTCTTCCCGAGGCGGGAAAGCCCGTCGGCGAGCCCGATGGTCGTCGTCGTCTTGCCCTCCCCCGCGGGGGTGGGCGTGATCGCCGTCACGAGGATGAGCTTCCCCTCCTTTTCCCGCCCTTTGAGGGCGGCGGGGTCGACCTTCGCCTTGTACTTTCCGTAGTACTCGAGGTCGTCCTCCGAAAGGCCGAGCTTTTTTGCGATCTCGAGGATGGGCTGTTTTTTCGCCTCTTGTGCGATCTCGATGTCTGTTTTCATCCCTTCTCCTTTCCCCTTGCGGGAGCGCCCGAGGACGGGCTTATCCGAAGTATTTGACTGCGCTCTCGAAGAGCTTCATGTCGTATTCGCCGGGGATGTTCTTATAGAGGCCTGCGCCCCTGCGTTCGGCGTGTCCCATCTTGCCGAACACTCTGCCGTCGGGGGAGAGAATGCCCTCGATCGCGGCGGCGCTGCCGTTGGGGTTGAAGCAGACCTCCATCGAGGCGTTGCCCTTGAGGTCGACGTACTGCGTCATGATCTGCCCCCTCTCCGAGAGCTCCTTTATAAGCTCTTCCGAGGCGACGAATTTTCCCTCCCCGTGCGAGACGGGAACGGAGAAGATCTCCCCGGGCTCCACGAGGGAGAGCCACGGCGACTTCACCGAGGCGACGCGCACCCGCACGATGCGGGACTGATGGCGGCCGATGTCGTTATAGGTGAGCGTCGGGAAGGAAGCGTCCGTTTCGACGATCTTGCCGTAGGGCACGAGGCCGAGCTTGATGAGCGCCTGAAATCCGTTGCAGATGCCCCCCATGAGCCCGTCCCGCGCATATAAAAGGTCCTCGACCTCCCGCTTTATCCCCTCGTTGCGGAAGAACGCCGTGATGAATTTTCCCGAGCCGTCGGGTTCGTCCCCGCCCGAAAATCCGCCGGGGAGGAATACGATGTTGCTCTCCCGCATGCGTGCCGCGAACCGCTCCGCCGAACGGGCGACTTCCTCCGCCGTGCGGTTGCGGATGACGAACACTTCCGCCTTCGCCCCCGCATCCTCGAAGGCCTTTGCGGTGTCGTACTCGCAGTTGGTGCCCGGGAACACGGGAAGAAGGACGACGGGCCGCGCCGTCTTAATTGCGGGCGCAAGGGTGCTGTGCTCGGGATAGGTCGTGTTTTCCGCCTTCCTCTCGGGGGCGGGAATGTTGCAGGGATAGACGGGCTCGAGCTTGCCCTCGTAGATTGTTTGCAGCTCTTCGAGGGAGAGGACGTCGGCGCCGAGGGAGAGGGTCTCCGATTCCGAAGTCCGCCCGATCGCCTCGCCGATCTCCGCCTCTTCGGAGAGTTCGAGGAGGAAGGAGCCGTAGCGGTATCCGAATACCGTCTCGAGGGAAATGCCCTCCCGGTAGCGGAAACCGACCCTGTTTCCGAGCGCCATTTTGAGCACCGCCTCCGCAACGCCGCCGAAGCCCGCCGCATAGGCGGAGACCGCCTTCCCCGAACGAAGAAGTGCCGTAACGGTGCGGAAATTCGCAAGGAGTGACTGCGGCACGGGGAGGCCGTCCCCGTCGTAGATGGGCGAAAGGAGCACGACTTTGTGTCCCCCCGCCTTGAATTCGGGAGAGACGGCCTCCGCCGCCTTCCCCGTCGTCACCGCAAAGGAAATGAGGGTGGGCGGGACGTCGATCTTCTCGAAGGTGCCGCTCATGCTGTCCTTCCCGCCGATCGCCGCGACGCCGAGGTCGAGCTGGGCGCGGAAGGCGCCGAGGAGGGCGGCAAACGGCTTCCCCCAACGCTTCCCGTCTTTGCCCGGTTTTTCGAAGTATTCCTGGAAGGAGAGATAAACGTCGTCGAAGGTCGCACCCGTTGCGATGAGCTTTGCGACGCTCTCGACGACCGCAAGGTATGCCCCGTGGAAGGGGCTCTTTTCGGCGACATAGGGATTCCCGCCCCACGCCATATAGGAAACGGTATCCGTGTGCGCCTTTTCGACGGAGATGAGGTGCACCATCGCCTGCGGCGGGGTCATCTGGTATTTGCCGCCGAAGGGCATGAGCACCGTCCCCGCGCCGATCGTCGAATCGAAGCGCTCCGAAAGTCCCCGCTTGGAGCAGACGTTGAGGTCCCCCGCGAGGGCGCGGTACCCCTCCGCAAAGGCGGCGGGGATCGCCTTTTCGCAAGAAGCTGCTTTTTCGGCGGCGACGGTGATATGCTTTTCCGCCCCGTTCGAGTTCAAAAATTCGCGGGAGACGTCGACGATCGTCTTGCCGTTCCACTTCATTTTAAGGCGGGGTTCGGCCGTGACGACGGCGACGACGGTCGCCTCGAGGTTCTCCTCCTCCGCAAGACGGAGGAAGGTTTCGGCGTCCTCCTTCGAAACGACGACCGCCATGCGCTCCTGCGATTCGGAGATGGCAAGTTCGGTGCCGTCGAGGCCGTCGTATTTTTTGGGGACGAGGTCGAGGTCGACGGTGAGCCCGTCTGCGAGCTCCCCGATCGCGACGGAGACCCCGCCCGCGCCGAAGTCGTTGCAGCGCTTAATAAGCCGTGTCGCCTCGGGATTGCGGAAGAGGCGCTGAAGTTTCCTCTCCTCCGGCGCGTTGCCCTTCTGGACCTCCGCGCCGCATGCGGAAAGGGACTGCATGGTATGCGATTTCGACGATCCCGTCGCGCCGCCGCAGCCGTCCCGCCCCGTTCTTCCGCCGACGAGGATGACCTTGTCGCCGGGGGCGGGGACTTCCCTTCTCACATAGGAAGCGGGGGCCGCCGCGATGACGGCGCCGATCTCGAGCCGCTTTGCAAGATAGCCGGGGTGGTAAATTTCGTCGACCTGCCCCGTCGCAAGTCCGATTTGGTTGCCGTAGGAGGAATACCCCGCCGCCGCGGTCGTCACGATCTTGCGCTGCGGGAGCTTGCCCTTTAGGGTGTCCTTTACGGGGACGAGCGGGTCGCCCGCGCCCGTGACGCGCATGGCGGCATAGACGTAGCTCCGCCCCGAGAGCGGATCGCGGATGGCCCCGCCGATGCAGGTCGCCGCGCCGCCGAAGGGCTCGATCTCCGTGGGATGGTTGTGCGTTTCGTTCTTGAAGAGGAGCAGCCAGTCCTCCTCCTTCCCGCCGACGTTCACCTTGATCTTCACCGTGCAGGCGTTGATCTCGGGGCTCTCATCGAGCTTTTGAAGCTGTCCCCTCTTTTTGAGGAGACGGCAGGCGACCGTCGCAAGGTCCATGAGGCTCACGGGCTTCTTGCCGCCGAGCTCCCCCCTTGCGGAGAGGTAGCTCTCGTAGGCGCGCTGCAAAAGTTCATCCTCGAAGGTCGCGCCGTCTACCGTCGTGAGGAAGGTCGTGTGGCGGCAATGATCGGACCAGTAGGTGTCGATCATGCGGAGCTCCGTGAGGGTGGGATCGCGGTACTCCGAACGGAAGTAGCGCTGGCAGAAGTAGAGGTCGTCCTCGTCCATCGCGAGGCCGTAGCGGGCAATGAAGGCGGGAAGTTCCTCCTCGCCGAGCTTCAAAAACCCGTCGAGCGTGGGAACTTCGGAGGGAACGGGGTGGGAAGTCTTGAGCGTTTCGGGAAGCGCAAGCCCCGCCTCACGGCTCTCCACGGGGTTGATGACGTATTTTTTGATCGCGTCGAGATCGGCCTCCGTCACGTTTCCGTAGACGGCGTACACCTTGGCGGCGCGGACGATGGGGCGCTTCCCCATCGAGAGAAGCTGGATGCACTGCGCCGCCGAATCGGCACGCTGATCGAACTGCCCGGGGAGGGATTGGACGGCAAACACTCTCGCCCCCGAAAAATCGGCGAATTCTCTTGCCCTGTCCGTCTGCGGCTCGGAAAAGACATCCTTCACCGCGCGGTCGAAGAGTTCCTTTTCGATCTCCTCCGCGTCGTAGCGGTTGACGATGCGGATGCGCTCGACGTTTTTCAGCTCGAGCAGCTCCCTGCAATCGGCAAGGAGCGTTCTTGCTTCGAGGTCGAAGCCCGCCTTCTTTTCGACGTAAACTCTGTAAACCATCTTATTCCTCCTTGAGCGCCGCAAGGGCACGGGCGCCGATATCGCTTCGCATGTAGGCGTTTTCGAACTTGATTTTGTTTGCGAGGGCGTACGCCTTGTCGACGGCGCCCCGAAGGGTCTCCGCCCACCCGACGGCGCCGAGCACCCTTCCCCCGCTTGTTAAAAGTTTTTCCCCTTCCGCCCTTACGCCCGCGAGGTAGATCTCCTCGTCTTTTTGGGGAATGGGGAGGGAAATTTCGTACCCCGTCTTGTATTTTTCGGGATAGCCCGCCGAGGCAAGCACGACGCAGCACGCCGCGCCCTCCAAAAAGCGGACTTCCTCCTCTTTCAGTCTCCCCTCCCGCACGGCGAGCATGACTTCGAGGAGGTCGCTTTTAAGAAGAGGCAATACGACCTGCGTTTCGGGGTCGCCGAAGCGGCAATTGTATTCGATGACTTTGGGCCCCTTCGGGGTGAGCATGAGCCCGAAATACAGGCAGCCGCGGAAGGTCCGCCCCTCCGTGTTCATCGCTCGGATCGTCGGGAGGAAGATCTCCCGCATGCAGCGCTCGGCGATCTCGGGGGTGTAGTAGGGATTGGGCGCGATCGTGCCCATGCCCCCCGTGTTCAGCCCCGTGTCGCCGTCGCGGGCGCGTTTATGATCCATCGAAGAGACCATCGGGACGACCGTCTTGCCGTCGGTGAAGGAGAGAACGGAGACTTCGGGCCCCGTCAAAAACTCCTCGACGAGTACACGGCTTCCGCTCTCGCCGAAGATCTTGTCGATCATGAGCCCGCGGACCGCCTCTTCCGCCTCCCGAAAGTTGTTGACGATGACCGCCCCCTTCCCGAGCGCCAGCCCGTCCGCCTTGACGACCGTGGGGTATTCGCACGTTTCAAGATAGGAAAGCGCCTCTTTCGGGTCGGAAAAGATGCGGCTCTCCGCCGTCGGGATGCCGTACTTTTGCATGAGGTTTTTGGAGAACACCTTGCTCCCCTCGAGGATGGCGGCGCGTTTTTCGGGCCCGAAACAGGGGATCCCGAGCTTCTCCAGTTCGTCGACGAGGCCGAGGACGAGCGGGTCGTCGGGCGTGACGACGGCAAAATCGACGGGGTGCGTCTTTGCAAATCCGAGAATGCCCTCAAGGTCCGTCGCCTTGACGGGAAAACACTCCGCGTCCCGCGCGATGCCGCCGTTCCCGGGGAGACACCAGATCTTCCCGCAGCGCTTGCTCTTTTTGAGGGCTTTGACGACGGCGTGTTCTCTGCCGCCGCCCCCGATGACCAGAATGTTCATGGCGTCCTCCTCAGTGATGGAAGAGGCGCATGCCCGTGAACGCCATCACCATGTTGTGGCGGTCCGCCGCCTCGATGACGAGGTCGTCCCGCACCGAGCCGCCGGGCTCGGCAACATACTCTACGCCGCTCTTTGCCGCGCGGTCGATGTTGTCGGAGAAGGGAAAGAAGGCGTCGCTCCCGAGGGAGACCCCGCGAACGGAAGAGAGGTATTCCGCCTTCTCCTCACGGGTAAAAGGTTGGGGACGTACGGCGAAATTCTTATACCATACCCCGTCGCCGAGCACTTCCTCCGCCTCGTTGGAGAGGTAGAGGTCGATGATGTTGTTCTTTTCGGGCCGCCCCACCCCCTCCGCAAATTGAAGGGAGAGCACCTTTTCGTGCATCCGAAGGTGCCAAAGGTCCGCCTTCTGCGCCGCAAGACGGGTGCAGTGGATGCGGGACTGCTGCCCCGCGCCGACGCCGATCGCCTGCCCGTCCGCCGCAAAGCACACCGAGTTGGACTGGGTGTATTTGAGGGTGATGAGGGAGATGAGAAGATCGACCGCTTTCTCTTCGGGAAGGGCCTTGTTCTTCGTCACGATGTTTTGAAGGAGGGCCCTGTCGATGCGGAAATTGTTGCGTCCCTGCTCGAAGGTGACGCCGTAAACTTGTTTTCTTTCGGTATCTTCGGGAAGGTAGGAAGGGTCGATCCGCACGATGTTGTACCCCCCCTTGCGCTTTGTTTTCAAAATTTCGAGGGCGCGGGGAGAATAGGCGGGGGCGATGATCCCGTCGGAGACCTCCCTCGCGATGACGCGGGCCGTCACTTCGTCGCATTCGTCGGAGAGGGCGATCCAGTCGCCGAAGGAGGACATGCGGTCGGTCCCCCTTGCCCGTGCGTAGGCGCATGCGAGCGGGGAATCGTCGAGGCCCTCGATATCGTCGACAAAGCAGGAGCGCTTGAGTTTTTCGTCGAGCTTTTTCCCGACGGCGGCGGAGGTCGGCGAGACGTGCTTGAAGCTCGTTGCCGCACACATGCCCGTGCTCTCTTTGATCTCCTTCACGAGCTGCCATGAATTGAGGGCGTCGAGGAAGTTGATGTACCCCGGTCTGCCGTTCACGATTTCGACGGGAAGTTCCTTCCCGTTTGCCATGAAGATGCGGGCGGGCGTTTGGTTGGGATTGCAGCCGTATTTGAGAGAAAATTCGTTCATGCCCCGCCTCACTTCGTATACTTGTTGAGAACGATCTGCTCGAACGCGCCCGACTTTAAGTCGTAGAAGCGGCAGCAGAGCGAAATTTTATTGTCCTCGTCGAGGCTGTTCCAGATCTCCTCCGCAAAGGCCTTCAAGTCGTTCCCGATGCGCACCTTGCGCGGCTCTCCCGTAAAGACGGGAGGCGGGTTTCCGTCCTTTTCGTAGGTGTGGAGGAAGTGCCCCGCGCCGTTTTCCGCCTCGTAGCTATAGAAGAAGCGGTTGCACTTCTTCCCCTTCCCGTCCCCGCATTTGAGGATAGACATCTCGTAGGAGAAGGCGGAGGGCTTCCCGCCGAGGTGCATGAGGGCGCTGATGCGCGGCGTGTAGAGGGGGGCGTCGGGCTCGAACGTGCGGCCCATGAGGGCATGACGGAAGCATTTCCCCGCCTTGAGCGCCTCTTCGATCGAATCCGTCTGGTCGCCGTTGGTCACGATGACCTCCCTTCCGACGGCCTTGACGGGGGAATAGAGAATGAGGGAAGGGTCGGCGACCTTGCTCCCGTCGAAGGGAAGCGTCTTGAGTTCGTCGCCGCACGCCTCGAACACGCGGTTGCGGCTGTTTTCGCTCCTGCCCATGATGAAATAGGCAAAGACGGCGCATTTTCCGTTCGACGTCTTTCCGACGACGATGCCCCGCCCGGGGTAACGGTTGCCGCGGAGGATCTTTCCGAGGTTTCTCTTCGTGTAAGTCATTCTATCCTTTCTCCTTTGAGTTTTTTGCATACCGTCTCGACGGCTTCGGGGAGGATCACCCATTCCGCCTCCCGCATGACCCGCTTTTGCAGCGTCTCGGGGGTATCCCCTTCCTCGACGCACACGGCGCGCTGGGCGATGATGGGGCCGCCGTCGCACTCCTCCGTCACATAGTGGACGGTCGCGCCCGTCACCTTGACCCCTCTCTTTAAGACGGCCTCGTGGACGTGAAGTCCGTACATGCCCTCTCCGCCGAAGCTCGGAAGGAGGGCGGGATGGACGTTGATCGCCCGCCCCTTGTACTTCTCCGTGAATTTTTCGGAGAGAATGGTGAGGAAGCCCGCAAAGACGACGAGTTCCGCCCCGCATTCGGAGAGGGCGTCAAGGATGCGTTCCTCCCGCTCCTTGCGGCTGTACTCTTCGCGGTCGACAAAGGTGACGGGAACAGCATACCGTCTTGCCCGTTCCGCCGCATAGGCGCCGCGGCGGTCGCAGATGACAAGGACGATTTCCCCGTCGGGGATGAGCCCCGCCTCTCGCGCGTTTAAGATCGCCTGCAAGTTTGTCCCGCCGCCCGAACAGAGGACGGCGATTTTGATATTTTCCGTACCCATATACACTTTTCAGAGGAGGGAGACGCCCTCTCCCCTCTCGATCGTACCGAGGCGGTACGCTTCGACGCCGCTTTCTTTCAGCACCGAGATCGCCCTCTCCTCGTCCTCCTTCGCGACGACGGCGGTCATGCCGACGCCCATGTTGAAGGTGTTGTACATGTCGTGTTCGGAGATGTTCCCCTCCCTTTGGATGAGGGGGAAAACGGGCAGGGTGCGCACGTCCGCAAGGCGGATGCCGACGCCGAGCCCTTCGGGAAGGGAGCGGGGGATATTTTCGTAGAAGCCGCCGCCCGTGATGTGCGAAACGCCCTTTACTTTGACTTTTTCGAAGAGGGAAAGCATGGGCTTAACATAGATCGCCGTGGGCGTTAAGAGGGTCTCTCCGAGGGAGCTCCCGCCGAGCTCTTTTACAGGCTCGTCGAGGTCGCGGTGTTCGATGTCGAATACCTTCCTCACGAGAGAAAAGCCGTTCGAGTGCACCCCCGTCGAGGGAAGGGCCAGCATTACGTCCCCCTCCTTCATGCTCGTATTGTCGATGAGCGACCCGCGGTCGACGATCCCCACGGTGAAGCCCGCGATGTCGTAGTCGTCCTCGGCCATGACGCCGGGGTGCTCTGCCGTTTCGCCGCCGATGAGCGCACAGCCCGCGCGCACGCACCCCTCCGCGACCCCGCCCACGATGGCGGCGATCTTTTCGGGGACGTTCTTCCCGCAGGCGATATAGTCGAGGAAGAAGAGAGGCTTTGCGCCGCAGCAGAGGACGTCGTTGACGCACATGGCGACGCAGTCGATGCCGATCGTGTCGTGGCGGTCCATGCGCTGCGCGATGCGGAGTTTGGTGCCGACGCCGTCCGTCCCCGAGACGAGGACGGGCTCCTTCATGCCGCGAAGATCGGGGCGGAAGAGCCCCCCGAAGCCGCCGATCGCGTTTTCCCCCGCGGGGTTCGTCCGCGCCACATGCGCCTTCATGAGCTCGACCGCACGGTAGCCCGCCGTGATGTCGACCCCCGCCTCCTTATAGCTTTCCGAATAGCTCTTCTTCATTTTTCTTCTCTCTTGTATTTGGGATTTTCGCTGATCGGGCGTTCGAGGCGCTCGAAGCGGTTCTTGTCCGCCTCGGAGGGGGTATCCGTCGGATAGTTCCCGTCGAAGCAGGCGGTGCAGAATCCCGTGCCGTCCCCGCCCGTGAGGTAGGCGACCTTGGAGAGGTCGAGGTATCCGAGCGAATCCGCCCCGATGATGCGTGCGATCTCGGGAACGGTATGATGGCAGGCGATGAGGTTGTCCCTCGAATCGATATCCGTGCCGTAGTAGCAAGGGTTGAGGAAGGCGGGCGCCGAGGAGAGCATGTGCACCTCCCTTGCCCCCGCGTCGCGCAGGAGTTTTACGATCCTGCCGCACGTCGTGCCGCGCACGATGCTGTCGTCGACGAGGACGACCCGCTTCCCCGCGATCGCGGACGTGAGGACGTTGAGCTTGATGCGCACGCGGTCCTCCCGCGCCTTCTGACCGGGGGCGATAAAGGTCCGCCCGATGTATTTGTTCTTGATGAAGCCGATCCCGTAGGGAATGCCCGAAGCCTCCGCATAGCCGAACGCCGCGTCGAGCCCCGAATCGGGCACGCCGACGACGATATCCGCGTCGATCTTGTACTGCTCTGCAAGGAAGCGCCCCGCCTGCTTTCTCGCCTCGTGCACCGAGAAGCCGTCGATGACGGAGTCGGGACGGGCGATGTAGAGGAATTCGAACACGCAGAGGTGCCTTTCCCCTCCGCAGCGGTCGCGGTAGCTCTTCATGCCGTCCTTCGTAAAGACGATCATCTCCCCCGGTTCCACTTCGCGGATGGGCTTGACGCCGATCGCGTCGAGCGCACACGTCTCGGAGGCGACGACGTACGCCCCGTCCTCCCTTCTTCCGAAGGCAAGCGGCCGAAAGCCGTGCGGGTCGCGGGCGGCGATGAGTTTGGAGGGCGACATGACGACGAGGGAGTACGCCCCGCGGATCTTGCCCATCGCGGCAAGCACCGCCTCCTCGATGGAGGAAGAATGCACCCGCTCCTTGGTGATGACGTAGGAGATGACCTCGGTGTCCGTCGTCGTATGGAAGATGCTCCCTTCGCTCTCGAGTTCGCTCCTCAGCTCGTAGGAGTTGACGAGGTTCCCGTTGTGCGCAAGGGCCATGTTCCCCTTTAAGTGGTTGACGACGAGGGGCTGGGCGTTCTCTCTGCCGCCGCTTCCCGTCGTCGAGTAGCGGACATGCCCGATCGCCATGTTCCCCTGTCCGAGGCGGAGGAGGTTGTCCGCGGTGAACACGTCGTTGACGAGCCCCGCATCCTTGTAGGCGGTAAAGACGCCGTCGTCGTTGACGACGATCCCCGCCGATTCCTGCCCCCGATGCTGGAGCGCGAACAGCGCATAGTATGCGGTCGAGGCGACGTCCTGCTTTTCGGGGGCAAAGATGCCGAACACGCCGCATTCCTCATGGATCTGAGACATAAAAAGCTCCGTGAAAGAATTTCTCTTTGAGTTGTCAGTCCTTCTCCGTGACCCGTTTGAAGATCTCCCTGTACGCCTCTTCGACGCCGCCGAGGTCGCGGCGGAAGCGGTCTTTGTCGAGCTTTTCCCCCGTCGCCGCATCCCAGAAGCGGCAAGTGTCGGGGGAGATCTCGTCGGCAAGGACGATCGTTCCGTCTTGGAGCCGCCCGAATTCGAGTTTGAAGTCGATGAGCCGCACCCCGAGGGAGAGGAAGTACCCCTCAAGCACTTCGTTGACGCGGAGGGCGTACGATTTGATGAGGGCAATTTCCTCCTTCGTCGCAAGATGCAGGGCGAGCGCATGGGAATCGTTGAGGAGAGGGTCGTGGAGGTCGTCGTTTTTATAGGAGAATTCGACGGTGGGTTCGTCGAAGGGAATGCCCTCCTCCACGCCGTAGCGCTTTGCAAAGCTCCCCGCGGAGACGTTGCGGACGATGACTTCGAGGGGGACGATCGAGACCTTCTTTACGACCGTTTCTCGGTCGGAGAGTTCCTCGACGAAGTGGGTGGGCACGCCGCTCTTTTCGAGGAGGCGCATCATCATGTTGGTCATGCGGTTGTTGACAACCCCCTTCCCCGCGATGGTGCCCTTTTTGAGCCCGTCGAACGCGGTCGCGTCGTCTTTATAGGAGACGATGACGAGTGCGGGATCGCTTGTCGCAAAGACTTTTTTCGCCTTGCCTTCGTAGAGCTGTTCCTTCTTTTCCATGGTGTTTATCTCCTTATTCCTGCATTATTTCGAATCGGGATCGCCCGATCTCGCAAAACGGGCGGATAGGGCGCGGTCCTTTTCGAGGACGGCCTCCGCGCCCTCCTTCCGCATGGCGGTAAGACGTTTGTAGAGTTCGCGGTCGGACACCGCCAAAATTTCCGCCGCGAGGAAGGCCGCGTTCTTCGCCCCGTCGACGGCGACCGTCGCGACGGGAATGCCCGAGGGCATCTGCACGGTGGAAAGGAGGGCGTCCATTCCGCCGAGTTTGCCGCTTGCGATCGGGATCCCGATGACGGGGAGGCAGGTATTCGCGGCGATCGCCCCCGCAAGGTGGGCGGCCATGCCCGCCGCGGCGATGATCGCGCCGAAGCCCTTCCGCTGCGCCGACGAGGAAAACGCCTTCGCTTCCTCCGGCGTCCTGTGTGCCGAATAGACGTGGACCTCGAAGGGGATCCCGAGCTTTTCGAGTACCTCCGCCGCTTTTTCCGCGACGGGGAGGTCGGAATCGCTCCCCATGACGAGTGCAACTTTCTTCATCCTTCACCTCCAAAACAAAAGAGGGCAGGATTTTTCTATGCGAAAAAACCTGCCGATCAAGCGAACAAATTTCCCTGAATCCCCGACCGCGGCCCGCGGCGATCTCTTTGCTCCGTTCATGTCCTTATTATAACAAAAACCCTCCCCTTCCGTCAAGCGAATGAGGAGGATTTCCGCGGAAACTTTCCCGTGTGAAAAAGCGGCGAAATTCTGATTTTTTCGAACAAAGCGGGCGGAATTCACCGCTGATTGAACTTTTTCCGCACCATCCAGTCGGTGACCCGTTCGGGGAAGAGGCGGACCGCAAACCGCGCCGCGGCGTTTTTGCCTCCCGCGACGGCGACGGTGGGCGGATTTTTCTTCCCCGCAAGGGAGAGAATGGCTTCGGCGACGAGGGAGGGCTCCATGCCGCCCTGCTCCATGTTGGCAAGCGCCGCCGAGGCACGCTTTAGGGAGGGAGTGTAGGAGAGGCTCTCTTCGCTCCCGTACACGCGGCGGTTGTAGGTGAAGTCGGTCGCCGTCCCGCCGGGGAGGAGGACGGAGACGCGCACCCCGCTTTTTCTCAGCTCCAAGTCCGCCTCCCTTGCGAGCATGAGGAGGGCCGCCTTCGACGAGGAATAAAATCCGTCGTAGGGGATGGGGAGGTCCCCGCCGAGGGAACCGACGAAGATCGCCCTCCCGCCCCGCCTCCGCAAGAAGGGCACCGCGGCGCGCAGCGCCTCCACCGCGCCGAAGTAATTGACCTCGAACAGGTATCGATAATCCTTGCTCTTCGCGTATTCGAAGGGGGCGGCCATCGAAAAACCCGCCGAGTAGACGAGGAGGTCGACCGCCTCGACTTCCTCCCCCGCGGCGCGCACGGCCTTCCCCACCTCCCCCTCCTGCGCGGCGTCGGCGGAGAGGGAGCGCACCCTGTCCCCTTTGAAGGGCGTACGGGAAATATTGAATACACGGTACCCCCGTGCGAGGAGGCGGAGCACCGTCTCCCTGCCGATCCCCGACGACCCTCCGACGACGATCGCCGTCTTTCTCGGCGGGGCCTCGCGGGGCTCCTTTTTGGGTGTTTCCTGACGTTCGGTTTGCTTTTCCATATCGGGAGTATGGGCGAACGCAAGAAGATTATTCGCTCAGCCGAAGGCGATATCGAGTACCATCATGAGGGTAAATCCAAAAATGACCCCGCAGAGGGCGCACGTCTTCCCCTCCGAAAAGCACTCGGGGAGGAGCTCCGAACAGACGACGGCGATCATCGCCCCCGCCGAGAAGGCAAGTGCCCACGGAAGAAGCCCCGCCGCCGTGGAGGCCGCAAGCGCCCCGACGACGCAGGAAGGGATCTCGACGAGCCCCGACCCCTGTGCGAAAAGGAAGCTCCTTCCGCGCGTCATTCCCTCCTGTTTGAGCGGAAAAGCGACACATGCCCCCTCCGGAAAGTTCTGAACGGCGATCCCGACGGCAAAGACGAGAGCCGCGGCGGCCCCTCCCCCTCCCGCCGCCGCGAAGGCGACGCCCACCGCCATCCCCTCGGGAATGTTGTGCAGGGTGACCGCAAAGAAGGTGAGGGCGTTCTTCCTCCCCATCCCGCGAAGGCGCACCCGCCCCTTGGTGAGGACAAGGTCGCTTCCCGCAAGAAAGGCGCCGCCGAGGAGAAAGCCGACCGTCACCGAGAGGAGGGCGGGCACCCTTCCCTCCGTTTCGAGGGCGGGAAGGAGGAGGGAAAAGAAACTTGCGGCGATCATCACCCCCGCCGCCCCGCCCGTGAGGAGGGCAAGCGCCTCCGTGCGGAAATTTCCGAAGAAGAGAACGAGCGAAGCGCCGAGCGCCGTCGAGGCATACATGAAGAGGGAGGCGAGGAGCGCCTGCTGCCACGCCTCCAGCGACAAAAACCATTGCATTTGTACTTCCCCCGCAAAAAACAGCAGTCACTTCATCCTATGCGGCCCTCCCCCTTCCCCGTTCCCCTTGAAAAGCCGCGCAAATTTCCGTCGATTTTTTCATGAAAATTTCATTCCGAATATTGACATTTGATTTTTTTCGTACTATAATAGAGAAAACTTTTCTTTGGGGGATAGAAAATTATGGCAGCAGTGGGAATCATTTCGTTGGTTCTGACGGTGTATGCGCTCATCTACTATGCCTATCTTCATCGGCATTGCGAGCGCGACGTCTCGTTCTTCTTGAGTGTCGAGATCATCTTCCTTTTCATGAATCTCTGCACGAATGCGGGTAAGCTCTACGGGCTTGCATGGCTGTACTTCATCACCGCGATCGTATTCATCGCACTCGGTTGGGCAGTCAGCGTGAAGGATTCGATCGCGTTCTATAAGTCGATCGGGCCGTGGGTCGTGAATACCGTCACCGACACGGCGCACATCGGGCTTCAGCTCCTCTCCTTCATCCTCTTCCCCGCGGGCATGGTGCTCTACTTCGTGTGGTACAGAACGAAGTCGGACGAAGCGCTCTTCTGCGGCAGAATGGCAATGTGGGGGCTTTTCGCTTGGTTCGTCATCGTGATGGCCATCCTCGGGCTTGTCCTGTAACACAACCTTCTTCGCCCGCCGCGCGCCGCGCGGCGGGCATTTTTTTACCGAAATTTTTTTGAAAAGCGCGCGTGAACTATTTACATTTTTGTTTGTTTATTATATAATAACAGTCGAACGTTCCGAAATATAGAAAGGAGGACCGCAAATGAAGAACAAGATCACGCACTTTCTTCTCATCAGCATCGCCTGTGTGTTTGCGCTGTGCATCTGCGTCTTTTCGATCATGGCGGTCCTGATGAACCGCCGCGGCGCGACCGCCGTCGGCGAACTCGGCGAACTGTACATGTCGGGCATGAGCGAACAGGTCGCGACCCACTTCGGCACGACCATCGAGCTCCGTCTCTCCCAGGTGAGTGCGCTCACCGATTCCGTTCCCGAGACCGTCGCGAACAAAGATCCCGACGCGATGCGCATCACCTTAAGCCACAATGCCCGTCTGCGCGGGTTCGACCACCTTGCCCTCTGCGACAAGGGCGGCGCCGTCGAGATGCTCTACGGGAGCCAAGTCTCCATCGACGACCCCGCCGCCTTCCTCTCCGCGATCGAGAGCGGCGAAGAGCTCATGTGCGTCGGGAGCGACGCCGCGGGCAACCGCCTCGTCCTCATGGGCGTCCCCGCCGAATATCCGATGACGGGCGAAGGCGCAAGCGTTGCGCTCATCGCCGCCCTTCCCCTCTCCTATATCAGCGACACCCTCTCTTTGAACGTCGAGGACGGGCTCATCTACTACTTCGTCATCGACCACGAGGGCAACTTCATTATCGCCGAGCCCGAAGTGCCCGACGAGACCTACTTCTCCCGCGTGCGCGACCAATACGAGAGCGTCGGCGACCACGGTAAGGAGGCGTACATCTCCTCCCTGACGGCGGCGATGGAAGCCAACGAGGACTACACGAGCGACTTCGTCATCGACGGCGAACAGCGCTACCTCTACGGGACGGGGATGCCCTTCTCGGAGTGGTATCTTCTCCTCTTCATGCCCTACGGCGAGATCAACCGCACGGTCAACATCCTCGGCAACGCATGGGGCTGGACGGCCGTCGCGTGCGCCCTCATCATCCTCCTTGCCCTCCTCGTCGTCTTTGCCCTCTACTTCCGCCTCACAAGGCGGCAGGTGCACGAACTCGAAGAGGCCAAGCGGACGGCGGAGCACGCAAGCCGCGCCAAGAGCGAATTCCTCTCCAACATGTCCCACGATATCCGAACGCCCATGAACGGAATCGTCGGCATGACGGCGATCGCAAGCGCCAACCTCGACAATATCCCACAGGTGCAGAGCTGTCTCAAAAAGATCGACCTCTCGAGCCGCCATCTTCTCAACCTCATCAACGATATCCTCGATATGTCCAAGATCGAGAGCGGGAAGCTCGAACTGCACCCCTCCAAAATGTCCCTTCAGGAGACGATGCAGAGCGTCATCAACATCGCCCAGCCGCAGGCCGCGGCGAAGAATCAGCGCTTCTCCGTCTACATCTACGATATCCCTGAGGAGAACGTCTGGTGCGACAGCGTGCGCTTCAGCCAGATCCTTTTGAATCTCCTCGGCAATGCGGTCAAGTTCACCCCCGAGGGCGGGAACATCTCGGTCGCCTGCTACGAGGAGGCCTCCTTGAAGGGCGACGGGTTTGTCCGCCTCCACCTCCGCGTCAAGGACGACGGGATCGGCATGACCGAGGAATTCCGCAAGAAGATCTTCGACGCCTTCGCCCGTGAGGACAAGGCCCGCGTGCAAAAGACGGAGGGCTCGGGGCTCGGCATGACCATCGCGAAGTACATCATCGACGCGATGCACGGCACCATCGACGTGGAGAGCGCCCCCGGCTGCGGCACCGAATTCCACATCGCGCTCGACCTCGAGAAGGCGGCGACGGAGGGGGGCGAAATGACCCTCGACGGGTGGCGCGTCCTCGTTTTGGACGGCGACGAGCTCTTCTCGGAGAGCACCGCCGCGACCCTTCGCTCCATCGGCTGCCGCGCGGAATGGGCGCCCGATCTTTCCGCCGCGAAGGAGGCCCTCTCGAAGGAGAAGTTCCGCGCCGTCCTCCTCGGAAAGACTTCCGAAGATCCGCGCACGGCGATAAAGGCCCTGAAGGAGGCGGACGGAGAATGCGCCGTCGTCCTTCTCACCTCCTCCGAGTGGTCGGCGCCCGCGGAGGCGGAGGAAGCGGGGTGTGCGGGGGTGATATCCGCTCCCCTCTTCCGCTCCAACATCTATTGCGGCCTCAAGAGCGCCTGCGATCCCTCCCTTCCCCTTCCCGAAAAGGCGGCCTCTCCCGTGCGGCGGTTCCAAGGCAACCGCATCCTCCTTGCGGAGGACAACGACCTCAACCGCGAGATCGCCGAAGAGCTCCTCTCCGAGGCGGGGCTCACCATCGAGAGCGCCGAAAACGGGAAGATCTGTGCGGAGAAATTCGCCGCCTCCCCCGTCGGCTACTACGAGGCCGTCCTCATGGATATCCGCATGCCCGAAATGTCGGGCTACGAGGCGACGGAGGCCATCCGCGGAATGGACCGCCCGGACGCGGTCACCGTCCCCATCATCGCGATGAGCGCCGACGCCTTCTCCGACGACGTCGCCCGCTGCCTCGCCTGCGGCATGAACGCCCATGTCGCAAAACCCATCGATATGGATCTCGTCGCGCGGGTCCTCTCGGGATACCTCGCGCCCCATAACCAATAAGGAAAGACTGCCCCATGAAACGCATTTTGCCTCTGTTTGCAGCCCTGCCCCTTCTCTTCCTCTCGGCGTGTGCGCCCGTCGAACCCCGTCCGTCGGGGCCGAACGACGCCTCCGATCCCATCGAGCTCTCCCTCTGGACCTATCCCGTGGGCGGTTGGGGCACGCTCGGGACGGTCTCCCCCCTCCTTGCGGCCTTTCACCGCGATCATCCCGATATCACCGTCACCATGAAGACGGTCGACTACACCTCGGGCGACAGCGAAGTGGACGCGGCGCTCGCGGAGGGCAAGGGGCCCGACCTCATCTTCGAAGGTCCCGAACGGCTCGTCGCCAAATGGGGCGCAAACGGACAGATGGAGGACCTTTCCGACCTCTGGAAGCGGGAACAGGCGGCGGAGATCGCCGAGAACGTCGAAGTCGCCTGCGGAGACGGCGCGGGGAGCTACTACATCTACCCCGTCTGCATGACGACGCACTGCATGGCGATCAACCGCGACCTCTTCGAGGAAAAGGGCGCATGGCAATATATCCACGAAGATACGCACACCTGGTCGACGGATGAATTCGTCTCCGCCGTGAATGCCCTCCATACGGGCGGCGTCGAAAAGGTCGCCGCCGTCTACTGCGCGGGGCAGGGCGGCGATCAGGGCACGCGTGCCCTTGTCAACAACCTCTACGGCGGGACGTACACCGACAGGGCGCACACCCGCTACACCGTCGACAGCAAGGAGAACATCGACGCGCTCGAGCTTTTATACGGGCTCGACGGCATCGTGTTCGACAAGACGATCGCGGGGGCGGAGGAGATCGCCGAGTTCGCGGCGGGAGAGCTCGCGATGGCGTTCTGCTGGAACGTCTCGCAGGAGATCACCCAAACGATCAACGGTACTCTCGACTTCGACGTGTTCCCGATGGCCTTCCCCACCAATCGGGAGACCCCCGCGCTTCAGGGCGGGATCTGGGGATTCGGCATCTTCAAGCAGGAGGACAGCGCCCGCGTCGAGGCCGCCAAGACCTTCATCCGCTACATCACGGAGGAGTGCTACAATCAAGCGGTGATCGCCTCCACCTACTGGCCCGTGCGCAAGATCGACGGTCTCTACGAGAACGACAAGCTCATGAGCGAATACGGCATCTTCAGCGACTATTTCGACGATTATTATCAGGTCACCCCCGGTTGGGCGGAGGCGCGGACCGCATGGTGGAACATGCTGCAGGCGGTCGGGGACGGAACGAGCCCCGCGGAGGCCGTAAAGCAGTTCTCCGATTCCGTCAATAAAGCATAACAGGTACCCGTTAAAAACAAAAAGAGGCCCGCTGCAAAGGCATGCAGCGGGCCTCTTTTTGTGCACTTATTCGACGGAGAACCGATACGCCGCGCGGTAGGAATACACCTCTCCCGCGTCGAGATAGGAGCTCCCCTTCTCCCTGTATTCGGGGACGTTGGGGTTGTTAGGGATCGCCTGCGTCTCGAGGCAGAAGCCCGACCGCATTCCGTAAAATCCGCTCTTGCCCTCCTGATGGAGCCCGTTCCCCGAATAGAACTGGACGGCGGGCATGTCGGTAAAACATGTCATCGCGATCCCTGTCGCGGGGCACACGGCACGGGCGTATTTTGCAAAGTTCCCCGCCCCGTTTTTGAGGACGTGGCAGTGGTCGTACCCGTTGCCGCGCTTAAGGTCGGGATCGTCCGCCCCGATGTCCCGCCCGATGGGCTTGGGCGTATTGAAGTCGAAGGGCGTCCCCTTGACGGCACGGTAGCCGCCGACGGGGATCATCGTGTCGTTTGTAGGGGTGATCTCGTCGCAGTCGATGAAAAGAAGATGGTCGAGCACGGGCCCGCTCCCCTCCCCGCCCAAGTTGAAATAGGCGTGGTTCGTGAGGTTCACGACCGTCTTTTTGTCCGTCTCGGCGCGGTAGGCAATGCCGAGGGTGCGATTTTCGAAGGTGTAGCGCACCTCGACCTTCAAATTGCCGGGGTAGTTCTCCTCTCCGTCGGGGGAGAGGATGGAAAGGACGAGGGCGTCGCCCTCCACCCGATGCGCCCAGATCTTCTTGTTGAAGCCGTTCTTCCCGCCGTGAAGATGATTCCCGCGGTCGTTGCAGTACAGCTGATAATTCTTCCCGTCGACGGTGAGCTTGCCCTCCCCGATGCGGTTGCCGAAGCGGCCGATGAGCGCCCCGAGATAGCCGCCGTTTTTCTCATAGCCCGCTACATCGGGATAGCCGAGGACGACGTCGACGAGGGCGCCCGTGCGGTCGGGAACAAAAAGACTTTGGACGATGCCGCCGAAATTCAAGACGGTGACGGAGCTCTCCCCGTCCGAAAGGGTGAAGGCGAGCACCTCTTCGCCCGCCGAAGTTTTTCCGAAAACGCGTGTTGTTATCATAATTTCCTCCTCTTTCCCCCATTATACCACACACGGCGGGCGTTGTAAATAAATTTGCAAAATTTACCCAAACTCGGGGTATGCAAAAAAAGTTTCTCTCCTTCGCCGTAGCGCTCTTTGCGGTGCTTCTCGTCCTCTTTGCCCACCTCGGCGCAAGGCTGACCGCATCGGCGCCCGTCTTCTCTTTGGCGGAGGAAAAGCGCATCTACCTCACCTTCGACGACGGCCCGAGCACCGTCGTCACGGAGAGCATCCTCGACACCTTGGCAAAAGAACAGATCAAGGCGACCTTCTTCGTCGTCGGAGAGCGCATCTTCGGGCGGGAGGAGACCCTCCGCCGCATCGTAAAAGAGGGGCACACGGTCGGCGTGCACTCCTATACCCATCGCTATCGGGAGATCTACGCCTCGGACGAGGCCCTCCTTGCCGACGCGGAGGCGTGCGCGAAGCTCATCCGAAAGACGACGGGCGTCGTCCCCGCCGTCTACCGTTTCCCGGGGGGAGGCGAGCACCCCTCGGCCGCCGCCCTCCTCCGCCAAAAGGGATACCGCATCGTCCTGTGGAATGCCGTCTGCGGCGATGAGGAGATCAAAAACGCCGACGCGGCGACCCTCCTTCAAACCGCCCTTCAAACGGCCAAGGGCAAGGAGCCCGTCGTCCTTCTTCTCCACGACTCCGCGCCCCACCGTGCGACCGCGGCGGCCCTCCCCGCCATCATCGAGCGGTTCCGGCAAGCGGGATACGTCTTTTGCGCCTTTTGAGAGGGAGGGAAAAGAGCTTCCCGCAAAGGGCGACTATAGGAACGGAGAGGAGGGAGACGGCCGCCGTCACGCCCCACTGGGGCCATGTGAGCGGGGTGAGGTCGAAGAGGGCGCAAAGGGGCGGCACGGCGACGAGAAGAACGCTTAAGAGGATCCCCGCGGCGACCGTCGCAAGCAGCACCCGATTGGAAAAGAAGGAGGAGGTCCCGTCCTCCCGCCGCACGTTGAAAGCGTGGAAGAGTTCGACGAGGGAGAGCCCGACGAACGCCATCGTCGCCGCGGCGGCATTCCCCCACGGTTTGAGGGAAAGGGCGAACATGAGGATGAGAAGGGCCGCCTGCACCCCTCCCGCAAGGGCGACTTTCCCGAGGGCGCGGAAAGAGAAGATCTCCCTGTCCGTAACGGGCGGCCGCTCCATCGCGCCCTGCGTCCTCTCCACGCCGAGCGCCAAAACGGGCAGCGAGTCGGTGATGAGGTTGACCCAGAGGAGCTGCGTCGAGGTGAGAAAGGCGTACTTCGGGAAGAAAAGAGCGATACATAGTACGCATAAAACTTCGGCGAGGTTGGTCGCAAGGAAGAAGGAGATCGTCCGCTTGATGTTGAAAAAGACGTTGCGGCCCTCCTCGACGGCGCGCACCATCGTCGTGAAATCGTCGTCCGAGAGGACGACGTCCGCCGCTCCCTTCGTGACGTCCGTCCCCGAACCCATCGCGACCCCGATGTCCGCCGCCTTGAGCGCGGGTGCGTCGTTGACGCCGTCCCCCGTCATCGCGACGACTTCGCCCCGCCCCTGAAGGGCGGCGACGATCTCCGACTTGTGCTTGGGGGAGACGCGCGCATAGACGCAAAACTCATGGACGCGGCGGGCAAAATCCTCCCCCATTCCGTCAATTTCCTCCCCCGTGACCACTTGCGTACGCGAGGAGGCGATGCCGAGTTTTTCGGCGACGGCGAAGGCGGTCTCGGGGCTGTCGCCCGTGATCATCACCGTCTTGATCCCCGCGCGGCGGCAGGTCGCGATCGCCTCCTTTACCCCCTCCCGCGGCGGGTCGGAGAGGGCAACGAGCCCGAGGAACACCATCTCCTCTTCGCGCTCCCCGAACGAAAAGCCGAGGACGCGCATCGCCTGCGCCGAGAGGGAAGAGGCGTTTTTTAGCACCGTCCCCCGCTCTTTTTCGGAGAGAGGCACGATTCCCCGCGGGGTGAGGATGCGGCTGCAGCGGCGGAGAATGACCTCCGCGCCTCCCTTCGCAAAGAGCACCTCCCCCGCCCTCTCCCGAACAAGCACGCTCATCATCTTGCGCTCGGAGGAGAAGGGCGTGCCGCCGAGACGGGTGCACGGGTAGGAAAATCCCCTGCGGTCGACGTATTCGAGAAGGGCGATCTCGGTGGGATCGCCAAGGTAAGAGCCCGCCTCCCCCTTCACCGAATGACAGGCGCGGATACAGGCAAAGAGCGCCCGCTCGTCCCCCTCGGGAAGCACCGTTTCGACGCACATTTTGTTTTTTGTGAGCGTGCCCGTCTTGTCCGAACAGATGACGGTACAGCTGCCGAGGGCCTCGACGGAGGAGAGTTTTCGCATGACGGCGCGGCTTTTTGCCATCCGCTTCACCCCCATCGCGAGGATGACGGTGACGACCGCCCCCATCCCCTCGGGGATCGCCGCCACGGCGACGGCGACCGCCGACATGAGGTTTTCGAGAAGCCCCACCCTTCTCGCGAGCATTCCGCCGAGGAAGAGGACGGCGGCGACCGCAAAGACGGCGAACGTTATGATCTTCCCGAGTTTTGCGATCATCGAATCGAGGGGGGACGGGGTGCGTTTTTCCTCCTTGAGGAGGGCGGCGATCTTCCCCATCTCCGTCTCCATTCCCGTGGCCGTGACGAGGCATCTTGCCGTCCCCTTTACGCAGTAGGTGGAGGCAAAGACGGTATTCGGGCGCTCGGCGACGGCGCTCCGCGTGACAATGCAGTCGTACTTTTTGACGGGCTTGCTTTCCCCCGTGAGCGCCGATTCGTCCGTTTTCAGCCCTTCGCTTGAGAGGATGCGGCAGTCGGCGGGAACGGCGTCCCCCTCTTCGAGCTCGACGACGTCGCCGACGACGAGTTCCTCCGCGTCGATCTCGAGCACTTTTCCGTCCCGAACGACCTTCGCCGTCCCCTTCGAGAGCTGCTTGAGGGCGTCGATCGCCCGATCTGCGCGGTATTGCTGCAAAAATCCGACGACGGCGTTGAGGAGGATGACGAAGAGGAGGATGAAGGTGTCGGTGAGCTCCCCCCTCTCCCCCGTGACGAAGGCAAGCACCCCCGAAAGGAAGGCCGCGGCGATGAGGATGAGGGTCATGAGGTCGCGGAACTGAGAAAAAAAGAGCACCCATGCGCTCCTTTTCCTGCCGCCCGTCAGGGCGTTTTTCCCCTCTCTTTGAAGGCGCGAGGCGGCCTCGGGGGCGGTAAGTCCCGCCTCGGAGCTCCCCGTTTCCGCAAAGACGACGGAGATGGGTTTCGAATACGCTTCCATACGTCTAAGGTATGCAAACGCCCTTCCCGATATGAATCGCGCCGCCCTTTGAGGCGGCGCTCTCTTTATACGCCGTACTCGGCGCGGTAGGCGAGCATGGCGGGAAGATGTTCCTTCCCCCCGATGACGCCCGTTTGGATCGCCTCGAGGATATCCTCCATGGTCACGATGGCGTGAACGGGGATGCCGTACGTTTCGAACGCCTCCTCCGCCGCCGACTTTTCCCCCGTGCCCCGCTCCTGACGGTCGACGGAGAGGATCATGCCCGCGATGCGCACATCCGCCTCCGCCGCGATCTTGGGCAAAATCTCGCGGAGGGCCTTGCCCGACGTCATGACGTCCTCGATAAGGCACACCCTGTCGCCGCTTTTCAGCTGTTTTCCGACAAAGCGTCCGCCCTCGCCGTGGTCCTTTTCCTCCTTGCGGTCGAAGCAGAATCCGACGTCGACGCCGTACTTTTGAAAGAGGGCGACCGCCGTCGACACCGCAAGCGGAATGCCCTTGTAGGCGGGGCCGAGGAGGGTCTCCGCCTCGATGCCCTTTTCCATATAGCAATCGGCGTAAAAGCCGCCGAGCTTTGCGATCTGCGCCCCCGTGCGGTACTTGCCCGTATTGATAAAGTAGGGAGCCTTGCGGCCGCTCTTTAAGGTGAACTCCCCGAAGAGGAGGACTTCGCTCTCCACCATGAACTTGATGAACTCTCTCTTGTATTCTAACATACTTCCTCCTTCATTTGAGTTTGAGGGCACCCGTGAGTTCGGAAACCCGCTTTACGCCGTGGTTTTCGCACCATGTCTTGAGCCCCGAAATGATCTTCGGGCAGGCAAGGGAATCGGTGAAGTTGCGCGTCCCCACCTGTACGGCGGAAGCGCCCGCCATGAGGAATTCCACCGCGTCCTCCGCGCAGCCGATCCCGCCCATGCCGATGACGGGGATGCGGACGGAGCGGCTTGCCTCGTACACCATGCGGACGGCGATGGGTTTTATCCCCGCGCCCGACACCCCGCCCGTTCCGTTTGCGAGGATGGGACGGCGGCGTTCGATGTCGATCGCAAGCCCCGTAAAGGTGTTGACGAGGGAAAGGGCGTCCGCCCCGCCCCGCTCCGCCGCCTGTGCGTTGGCGGGAATGCTCTCGACGTTGGGCGAAAGTTTGACGATGAGGGGGGTTTTTTCAAGCGCCGCGCGGGCGGCTCTTGTCGCCTCCTCCACCGATTCGGGGCGGATCCCGAATGCCATCCCCCCGCATTTTACGTTGGGACAGGAAATGTTGAGCTCCACGAAGTCCACCTTCCCGTCGAGGAGGCGGCAGACCTCGGAATAGTCCTCGAGCGTCGCCCCCGCGACGTTGGCGATGACCCGCGTCTTTGCGCGGAGCCAATTAAGGTCGTGCTCGATGAAGTGCTTCACCCCGGGATTTTGCAGCCCGACGGCGTTGAGGATGACCCCGCGGCTCTCGGCGATGCGGGGGACGGGGTTGCCGACCCGCGGCTCGAGCGTCAGCCCCTTGGTCGCGACCGCGCCGAGCACCGAAATATCGTAGATCTCGTCGAATTCTCTGCCGAATCCGAACGTCCCCGAGGCGGGGATCACGGGGTTTTTGAGTTCCACCCCGCACAAATTCACTGTAAGGTCGACCATGCGTCCTCCTTCAATAAGCCGTAGACGGTGTGCAAAAACTCTTAAAGACGCACGCTCCCGAGCTCGAACACGGGGCCGTCTTTACACACCCTTGCGCGGGAGCCGTCCTCCTTTTCGCAGACGCAGACAAGGCACGCGCCGATGCCGCAGCCCATGCGCTCCTCGAGGGAGGCATACACGGGCACGCCCCGCCCCTCCGTCGCGCTCTTTAAGGCGCGGAGCATAGGCACGGGACCGCAGGCGAGCACGGCGTCGGGGGAAATGCGGTTGAAGTTTTCCATAAACGCCTGCACCGCCGTTCCGCGGTAGCCGAGGGACCCGTCGTCCGTCGCAAGGACGAGCTCCCTTCCCCGCTGCATCTCGTACTGCATACAGACGGCGGCGCGGTTGCGGAAGCCCATGAAGGCGTAGATCTCCTTCTCCTGCGCGAAGGCGCGGATGGCGGAAATGAGCGGAAAGACGCCCACGCCCCCGCCGACAACGGCGATCTTTTTCTCTTTTTCCGAAAGGGAGAACCCGTTCCCGAGCGGAAGGAGGACGGAGAGCTTTTCACCCTGCCGATAATTTTCCGCCAGCGACCGCGTCCCCGCCCCCTTGAGGCGGTAGCACACGGTGTAGCGTTCCCCCTCCGCCTTACAGATGGCGAAGGGACGGCGGAGCGGGAGGTCTCCCGTTCCGATCATGCAGAACTGCCCCGCGCGCACGGGAATGCGCTCCTCGGTCGCAAAGGTGAGCCCGAAGACGTCCTCGGCGATGCGGATATTCTCGAGGACGGTCGCAAGCACCTCACGCATGGGGAACTCCCACCGCCGAGAGAAGGTCCTCCTTCATCTCGAGCGCGGCGCGGCGGGCGGCCTCGTCGAAGGCGCCCCCCGTCTTTCGATAGGCGCAGAGGATGCCGCGGGAACTGTTGACGATCGCGCCGAGCCCGCGGCGGTCGAAACAGCTCTTCAGGGTCTCCGCGCTCCCCCCTTGCGCCCCGTAACCGGGGACGAGGAAAAAGACGCTCTTCATGCGGCCGCGGAGAACTTTCGCTTCCTCGGGATAGGTCGCGCCGACGACGGCCCCCACCCGCGTGTAGCCGAATTTCCCCCTTCTTCCGCCCCAGGAGGAGACCATGTCCCCCATCGCCTCGCAGACCGTCCTGCCGTCCGCAAGGCGGAGGTCCTGCAGTTCCCCCGAGGAGGGATTGCTCGTCTTGACGAGGACGAAAATGCCCCTGTCGCGCCCCTCGCACTCGTCGAGGAAGGACCGCACGCCGTCCGAGCCCAAATACCCGTTGACGGTGAGAAAATCGGCGGGAAAGGCGGCTTTCTTGACCCCGCCGATAGCGGTGCGGGAGAGGAAGGCGCGGGCATAGCGCGAAGCGGTCGCGCCGATGTCGTTGCGCTTGGCGTCCGCGATGACGAAGAGCCCCTTCTTCTTGGCGTAGCGGGCGGTGTCCGCAAACGCCTTGAGGCCGTAGTAGCCGAGCTCCTCGTAGTAGGCGATCTGGATCTTGACGGCGGGGACAACGTCCTCCACGGCGTCGATGACCGCTTGGTTGAAGGCAAACACGGCCTCCGCCGCCCGCTTGGGCGTCCCCGCTCCCTTCAAAAGGGAATCGGGCAGATACTCGAGCGCGGTGTCGAGCCCCACGCAGGAGGGATTTTGCTTTTCGATGATGGCTTGAATGAGACGGTCGACGATCATGCGCGTTTCTCCTCGTATTTGATTTCCCCGTCGACGAGAAGGAGGACGACCTTCCCCCAGACTTCTCTGCCCGCAAACGGGGTATTTTTGCCCTTGGAGGCGAACTCCGCGGGATCGACCGTATAAGAGCGGCCGAGGTCTGCGACCGTGAGGTCGGCAACGCCGCCCTCCTCGATCGTTCCTCCCGCCAAGGAGAGGATCCTCGCGGGGGCTAAGCTCATCTTTTCGGCAAGGCCCTCGAGCGAAAGTCTGCCGTTTTTGACGAGCACGGTATAGGAAAGCGAAAAGGAAGTCTCGATGCCGCTGATGCCGAAGGCGGCGAAATCGTACTCGACGTTCTTATCGTCCGCATGGTGGGGCGCATGGTCGGAGACGATGCAGTCGATCGTCCCGTCGTAGAGTCCTTCGAGGACGGCAAGGCGGTCCTTCTCCTCCCGAAGGGGAGGATTTACCTTGGTATTGGTGTCGAAAGACGCGATCTCCGCGTCGGTGAGGGTGAAGTAGTGCGGACAGGTCTCCGCCGTCACCCGCACCCCGCGCGCCTTGGCTTCGCGGATGAGCTGCACCCCGCTGTAGGTCGAGACGTGGCAGATGTGCACGGGAAGGGAGAGGCTCTCCGCAAGGCAGATCTCCCGTGCGATCATGATGTCCTCCGCCGCACGAAGGGAACCTTTAAGCCCCGTCAGCGTCGCATAGTACCCCTCGTGGACGACGCCCCCGTCGACGAGGGAGGGGTCCTCGCAGTGGCAGAGGCACTTGAGCCCGAAGTCGGAGGCGTACTTCATCGCATTCGCCATGAGTCCCGACGAAAGCACGCTCTTCCCGTCCTCGGAGATCGCCACCGCGCCCGCTTGCTTCATCGCCCCGATCGCGGCAAGATTTTTCCCCTCCTGCCCCTCGGTGATGGCGCCGATCGGGTGGACCTTGCACAGCCCCACCTCCCCGGCGCGGGTCTTTATATAGGTGACGACGACCTTATTGTCCGTCACGGGCTTGGTGTTCGGCATACAGCAGATCTGCGTGAATCCGCCCCGCACCGCCGCCCTCGAGCCGCTCTCGATGTCCTCCTTCTTCTCGAACCCCGGTTCGCGGAGATGGACGTGCATATCGATGAGCCCCGGGAATACGGTAAGCCCCGTGAGATCGCGCACCTCCTCCCCCGCTTCAGGCGTCAAGATGCCGATTTTCTCGACCGTCTCCCCGCGAATGCGGAGGTCGCATACTTTTGCGCCGTCCCGAAAAACGACGGTCCCGCCCTTTAAGATCATATTTCCTCCTTTGTGAGAAGGAACAGGATCGCCATTCTGACCGCGATGCCCGAGAGCACCTGTTCTTCGATCCTGCTCGTGTCGCCGTCGATGAGGGCGGAGGTGAGCTCCACGCCGCGGTTGACGGGACCGGGGTGCATGACGAGCGCCCCCTTCTTTGCGTATTTCATGACTTCGTCGTTGACGCCGTAGAACTTCGCGTATTCGCCGAGGGAGGGGAAATTCCCCGCGTGCTGGCGCTCGAGCTGAATGCGCAGCCCCATGACGACGTCCGCGCCCTCCACCGCCTCCTCGCGGGAGCGGCAGACCTTCGCGCCCATCCTGTCGAGCCCTGCGGGAAGGAGGGTGGACGGGGCAAAGACGGAGACCTCCGCACCCAGTTTCGTGAGGCCGAAAAGATTGCTCTTGGCGACCCGTGAATGGCTCAGATCCCCGAGGATCGCCACCTTCTTCCCCTCCACTGAGCCGAACGCCTCGATCATCGTGAGGATGTCGAGAAGGGCCTGCGAGGGGTGTTCGTTCATGCCGTCCCCCGCGTTGACGACGTGCGCCTTCACCGTCTTTGCGAGAAGTTCGGGGGCGCCCCCGACGGGATGGCGGATGACCATGACGTCGCTCCGCATCGCGTCGAGCGTCTTGCCCGTGTCGATGAGCGTCTCCCCCTTCCTCACCGACGAGCTCTCGGCGACGATCCCGACGACGTGCGCGCCCATGTATTTTGCGGCAAGTTCGAACGAACAGCGCGTCCGCGTCGAATTCTCATAGAAGAGGGTGATGACCGATTTCCCCATGAGATGGGGCAGTTTTTTTATGTTTCGGCGGAGCAGACGCTTCATGTTGAGGCCCACTTCGAGGATCTCTCCGATCTCCTCCGCGTCGAGGGCGCGCAGCCCGAGTACGTCCTTGTGTTTCAGCACGTCTTTCCCCCCGTGATGGCAAGCGAATCCCTCTCGAAGCCGAGTTCGGTGAGACGAACGCTCACATATTCCGATTTGGACGTGGGGACGTTCTTCCCCACGAAGTCTGCCCGTATGGGAAGTTCCCGCCCGCCGCGGTCGACGAGGACGAGAAGGAGGATGCGCTGCGGCCGTCCGAGACGGAATAAGGCCTCCACCCCCGCCGCCGCGCTCCGCCCCGTGTGCAGAACGTCGTCGCAGAGGACGACCGTCTTGCCGACGAGGGAAAAGCCGAGCTCGTTCCTCCCCGCATCGGGTACGAAGAAGGCCGAGACGAGGTCGTCGCGCGTCATGCCGATATCCAGCCCCGCACAGGGGACCTCCTCCCCCTCCGACGCAAAGTACGCCGCAAGACGGTTCGCAACGACCTCCCCGCCCCGCTTGACGCCGACGAGGACGACGTCTCGAAGCCCTTCGCAGCGCTCTTCGATCTCATGCGCCAGCCGCCTTACGGTGCGGCCGATCGCCGCTTCGTCCATGATCTCGTGTTCCGCCATGTTCGCCTCCGACATGAAAAAAGTCCTGCGCGAAACCGCAAGACTTCCCCGTCCCGAAAACAAAGCGCGTCGTCTTGTCGGCATCACGGTACCGCTCTTAAAGAGATGCTTTCCTGCATTATAGCACGCATGCGTGCAAATGTAAAGAGTTTAGAGGACCTCCGTGAGAGAAAATTTCGTCTTATCGCAGGAGGTCAGAAGATATTCGATGCCGTTCTTTTCCGAGCGGAGCGGGAAATACCCCGCGCCGTGGAGGTGCCCGAAAATCACTTTGTCGACGGCGTTCTCCTCGAAGAGTTCGGTAAAGAGGGTATCCTCCTTCTTTAAGGAAAAGGGCGGATAGTGGATGAGGGCGAGGAGGATATCCCCTTCGCGGCGCACCTTCTTCACTTCGGAAAAGGCAAGGCGGAAGCGCTCCGCCTCCCGCTTGTAGAGGACGAGGTCGTGATCGGTGAAGTCGGCGCTGCCCGGGCACAGCCACCCGCGCGACCCAGCGACGACGACGTTCCCGAAGCGGATGCAGTCGTTCTGGAGAAAGTAAAAGTCGGGCGGCGCCGCCTGCCGCACGCGGGTGATCCCGCTCCACCAGTAGTCGTGATTGCCGCGGATAAAGATCTTGATGCCGGGGAGTTCTTCGAGGGAACGGACGTCGAACATCCCCTCCTCGAGGCGCATTCCCCAAGAGGTATCTCCGCCGAGGAGGACGAGGTCGTCCTCCCTGACTTTTGCCGCCCAATCGCGCTTGATCTTTTCGAAATGCCCCTCCCAGCCCGGACCGAACACGTCCATCGGCTTGTCGGCAAGCCCCGAAAGGTGCAGATCGCTGATCGCATAAACCTTCATATGCGAAAATTATACCATACCCGAAGGCAAATTGCAAGTCTCTCGGCCGTAAAAAACGCCCCGAGGGGCGTTTTACGCTTCCGAATCGTGGAAATAGCGGACGTACATCTTGCGGCAATAACGGCAGACCTCGTCGTCGCGGGCGGGCTCGGCGTCGTAGGTGTATGCGCCGTTCACCCGCCATGCGTTGAGGAGGGAGATGCGGATCGCATCCTTCGGACAGCGGAAGGCGCAGCCCATGCAGCCGACGCAGTGTCCGCCGAACTTCGGCTTTCCGTCGACCATGCGGATGTTCCCGCGCGGGCACGCCTCCGCGCACAGCCCGCAGCCGACGCACTTCTTCTTGGAGACGCGGAAGGTCCGCCCGAGAACGGGCATCGCGGCGTGCTCGATGCGAAGGGTGAAGGAGACCATGCGGCGGATGAGGTTGACCCTCCGCCGCTCTCCCCCGCCCTCCGAAATTTCGGCGGCGTCCCGCTTGACGCGGAAATCGAGGGCACGGCGCATGCGCGCCGCCATCCCGTCTGAATGGCGGAACATGATGTTGTAGGGCATCACATAGGAATATTCGCCGCGAAGGACGTACCCGCGCTTTACAAGGATGCGGCGCGGGGTGATCCCCGAGGCGTCGTTGAGCTTGGAGGGCTCCCCTTGGCTGCGGATGAGATAGACGGATTTTCCGCCCCCATTCGGCAATTTCTTCAAAAAGGAGAGGATCGCCGTCGGCGCATTGAAGGCGTGAACGGGATAGGAGACGAAGAGGACGTCGAACTCTTTAAGCTCGGGAAGCGTTTCCCCCTTCTTCACGCGGAAGAGGGTGACGGTGTGCCCGAGAAGGGTAAGCTCCTCCCGAAGGCGCTCCGAAACGAGGAGGGTGTTCCCCGTCCCGGAAAAGACGCAAAAGAGGGCGTTCATCGGGTCCCCTCATTCCGCTCGGCGACGGCGGTGCCGTCGGGCGCAAAAGAATAGACGTAGTTTTCGTCCTCCGCGTGCGAATCGTACCAGACCTGCGCGAAGAAGGGATTGTGCTTGGCGAGGCGGTCGAAGTTCCACGGGAGGGGCATACAGCACTGCGGGCACCAGTGTCCGCCGCGGAGCACGGTAAAGGGGCTTGCCTTGAAGGTATGGCCCTCCGCGCACTTCCACGTCGCCTTTTCGTAGGGCGGAACGTCCTCCGAGAGGTACTCTCCCCCGCGGAAACGCGCCGCCGAGCGGCAATCCTCCGCCGTCCACTTGTCGATGGGCTTTTCCTCGTACCCGTGCGAGAGGAGCCGCCCCTCCTTCTTCATATACTCGACGTCGCGGAGCTTGTCGTAGTCGCCGAAGTCCCCCTTCGCGATGAGGGGATAATCCTTCCAGTCCTTGGAGAGCGCTTCGAACTGCTCCTTGCCGCCGAACGTCGCAATGACGCGTGCCGTGTCCCCCCGTTTTGCCCATTCGTAGGGCGAATTGGGGTGCTTTAAGAGCTTGCGGAAGAGGAAGAGGTCGATGAGTTTTGCGGGGACGAGCTTGCCGAGAGCATAGATCTTATGATGCCGTGCGATCTCCTTCCAGTAGTCGACGACACCGTCGCGCTGGAAGCCGAAGAGCGATTCGAGCTCGTCGCCGTCGGCAAACCACAGGCCGTGGAAGTTGCGCGAGGCAAGCCAGTTGGGTCTGAAAAACTTCTCCGCCGAGCCGCCGATCATCTTGAACCCGTCGTTGAAGGTGTCGTAGCCCGTCTCCATCCCCTTCTTGCCGGCGCCGATGTTGTAGATGTTCTTCCAAAAGCCGTCGATCTCCCCCGCTTCCTCCCGCTCGAGGATGCGCTTTATGAGATAGCCGCTGTCCCGCGCGCTCACCCATTCGAGGGGGGCGTTGAGAGCGGTATGGAACATCAGCCCGTCCGAAATGTTGTTCTTGAGCATGTCGGGATTGAGCATCGCCGTCTGACGGAGGACGACAAAGCAGTCGAGCGCGGCGTCGAGGCAATAGCGCTCCCCGTAGAGCTTATCCATGGCGTAGTGGTCGAAGGGGCTCACGAGGAGAGGATCGCCCACCCTGCCGAAGGGGTGCTTCTCGTTGCGGTTGCCGTAGAGGGCGACGGTGGAGACGTGGATATATTTGGGCTGCGGATCGCATGCCTTGACGGCGTCGACGAGGGCGACCGCTCCCCTTTTGTTGCACTCTTCGCTTGCGGCGGGACTTGCGTCGGAGGCGGGCGGAATGACCGCCGCCATGTGCACGACAACGTCGGCGCCGCGGACGAGCGCGTCGCAGTTCTTGCGGTCGGCAATGCTCCCCCGCACGATCTCGATGCGTTTTCCGTACTTCTTTTGAAGAGTTTTGGCGAGTTTGTTGTTCTTCTTTTTGTTCGAAAGGAGGACGCGGATGAGGGTGATGAAGGGAAGCTCCATCGATTGCGCAAGCGCTTCGCGCCCCATGTTTCCGCTGACCCCCGTCATTGCGATTTTCAAAACAAACACCTCGATTCTTTCGTATTTCTCATTGAGCCCGCGGGCTCCGACGACCTAAGTATAAATTCCCCCGCGGAAAAAGTCAACCCCCGAGGGAAATTTTCCCGCTTACGCAGCGGGAACAAGGAGGAGAAGCATCCCCACGCCGTAGCCGAGGACGGTCCCCACGGCGAGGCCGAGCGCCCCGCAGATGACCCCGGGCGCGATGAGGTCGGATCTTCCCGCCGCCTTCGCGACGGGTGCGATGAAGGGCGGGCCGTACACTCCCGCCGTCGACGTTATGATGGCGGTGTCGCCGTCCACGCCGAAGATCCTGCAGAGGATGAGGTGGACGAGGATGACGCTCATCTGCGCACAGGCGAAGAAGGCAAGCGTCGGGAGGATGTCGCTCAAAAAGACCGACCAATCGATGCTCATCGACAGCGCAAGGGAGAACATGAGGATGAAGTACATGCCGAGGGCGTATTCCCCCTTGATTTCCCGCACGGGACGGATGAAGGAAATCGCGACGCCGCCCACCGAGACGGAGAGGAGGATGTAGAGGAGGTTTTCCCCCACCGTCCCCTCGATAAGCAGCTCCAAAAGCGCCCCGACGCCGAGGCAGAGAACGGAGAGCCCGAACGCGCCGAGAAGTTTCAAAACGCACTTTTTATCGCGAATGGAAAAGCCGAAAGTGAAGTCGTCCTTCTTTTCTTCTTCCTCCTTATTCTCCTCCGAAGGGGGCTCCGTAAGGTCGGGAAGGGGCTGCTGTTTCTTCTTTCTGCGCCTCAGGAGGAACCGATACACGCGCGGCGCGACGGAGATGAGGAAGAGGAAGTAGATGCCTCCGACAAGGGTATCCGAGACGTTCGCGGCGCTGATCGTTTCGCTTCCCGCGTTCATGGCGGCGCCGATCGCGTTCATGTTGGGCGTTCCGCCCGTGTACAGCCCGATCGTCATCGCGGCGAGGTCGGCGCAGGGGAAGAAGTTTATGGTGATGAAGAACATCGCGACGGCAACGGCGATCGCCGAGACGATCGCAAGGGAAAAGCCGACGACCGTCCCCTTCGTGAGCTTCTTCACCGACCGAAGGTCGATGCTGAAGAGGATGAGGGGGATGGAGAGGGCGACGAGCACATAGGCGACCGTCGTCGTCAAATTCTTGTCGTACCCGACGCCCGAGAGCCCGATCGTCGAAAAGGCAAATCCGACGAGGTAGCAGCAGGCGATCGCGCCGATCGCGCCGAGGATCTTATTCCGCCGCACGAGAAACACGATCCCCGCAGGGAGAAGGAAGATCGCAAGGAGTGCGATGACCGTGAGTGCCGTATTCATAGTTTCTTTCCGTAGATCCTGTAGATTTTTTCGAGTTGTCCGCTTGCGCTCTCGACGTTGCGCCGCGAGGCGACGTTGTTCTCCATGATCGTCCCCGCCTCCATCTTTTCGATGCCGCGGTTCTTGCATGCACGGTAGAATTCGTGGTAGAGCACGAAGTTGACGCCCTTATTTTGGTATTCGGGAATGACGTATTGAAGGATGGCCCGCGTCGAGCGGATGCGCTTCTTTTCGCGGAACATGTGAATGAGGGCGACGGGGTTGAGCTTCCCCTTCATCTTGCGGAACACCGTGTAGTAGTTGGGGATAGACATCATCATCCCGACGGGGGCGTTGTCCTCCTTTCTCCGCACGATGAGGATGAGGTCCTCCCAAAGGAAGCTCTTCCAGCCGTGGACGATGCGGACAAGCTCCTCCTTCGAGGGGGCGTCCTCGAAGATGATCTCCGTCGTCGCCGCGGAGATGATGCGGTGCACGTCGTCGATCTCGCGGTCGAGCTTGGAAAAGTCGGCATGCGAGACGTACAGCCCGTACCGCTCGAGAATGCGGCTCCGAAGGCGGGAGATGCGCTCGAAGTCGAACTTGGCGTAGTCGAGTTTGTAGGAGACGGTGTCGAAATCCTTGGTGAATCCGCACGCCTCGAGGAGCTCCCCATAGTAGCGCGGATTGTAGGAGGTGAGGATCATGGGCTCCGAATCGAAACCCTCGACGAGGATCCCGCGGCGGTTGTCGCGGTCGTACTCGTAGTACGTCCCTTCGAGGTACACGGCGCCCTGTTCCTTCAGATACGCCGCCGTTTCACGAAAGAGGCACTTCGCCGCCTCCGCGTCGTTGATACATTCGAAGTGAGAGAAAAAGCCGCAGCGGTCGATTTGAAGCTGCTTGGAATGCGCCACCGTGACGAGGAGACGGGCGATATACGCCCCGCCCTCCTCTACGGCGATCGCCGCATACGTCTTTTGTTCGAGCACGAGCTTTTTGAGCGTCGAGTAGAGGTCGTGCCGCATATAGGGCACATACAGCGGAAGGTCCTTATAGATCGCATCCGCCATCCCGACAAACTTCTTGAGCTGCCGTGCGGTATTCAGTCGGATCGCTCGCACCGTTTACTCCGTTTGCGCCGAACGCGCGGGTCTTCTCTTATCTTTTCGCATCGTAAGGGAGATGCGGTTTTTCTTTTCGTCCACGTCCTTCACCCAGACCGTCACGACGTCCCCCACCGAAAGCACTTCGGAGGGATGACGGATGAAGCGGTCGCAGATCTCGGAGATGTGCACGAGCCCGTCCTGATGGACGCCGATGTCGACGAAGGCGCCGAAGTCGATGACGTTGCGCACCGTGCCTTTAAGCTCCATCCCGGGCTTCAAGTCCTTGATCTCGAGGACGTCGCGGCGAAGGAGAGGGGCGGGAAGTTCGTCGCGCGGGTCCCTCCCCGGCTTCATGAGCTCGGCGGCGACGTCGTTGAGGGTCGGGACGCCCACGCCGCATTCGGCGGCAAGTTTGCCCTCCCCGTATTCCTTGATGCGTGCGCGCAGCCCGCCGAGACGCCCCGCACGGACGTCCTCCGCCGTAAAGCCGCACAGTTTCAACATCTTTTCCGCCGCCGCATACGATTCGGGGTGCACGGCGGTGTTGTCGAGAACGTTCTTGCTCTCGGGCACCCGCAAGAAGCCCGCGCACTGCTCGAAGGCCTTCTCCCCGAGTTTGGGGACGCGGAGGATCTCCGAACGCGACGTGAAGAGCCCGTGCTCTTCGCGGTATTTGACGATGTTGTTCGCAACCCCCGCGTTGAGCCCCGCGACCCGCGCAAGAAGGGGCGCGGAGGCCGTATTGACGTCCACCCCCACCGCGTTCACGCAGTCCTCGACGACGCCGCCGAGCGCCATCTCGAGCCGCTTTTCGGGCATGTCGTGCTGGTACTGTCCGACGCCGATGGACTTCGGATCGATCTTGACGAGTTCGGCAAGCGGGTCCTGCAGGCGGCGGGCAATGGAGACCGCCGAACGGAGGTTGACGTCGTATTCGGGGAATTCCTTCGCCGCAAGCGGAGAGGCGGAATACACCGAGGCCCCCGCTTCGTTGACGATCATATACGAGACGTCCTCCGTGCCGCGGAGGGAGGCGATGAGCTCCACCGTCATCTGCTCGGTCTCGCGGCTTGCGGTGCCGTTTCCGATCGCGATATGCTTCACACGGTGTTTTTTAATGAGGGCGGAGAGCTTTTCGATGCACTCCCGCTTCTGCCGCTCCCCGTAGGTGGGATAGACGACAGCCGTGTCGAGCACCTTCCCCGTTCCGTCGACGACGGCGACCTTACAGCCCATGCGGTAGCCGGGGTCGAGCCCCATCGTCACGAATCCCTTGACGGGCGGCTGCATGAGGAGGGGTTTTAAGTTGAGTGCGAACTGCCCGATCGCCCCCTCGGAGGCGGCGTCGGTGAGCATGGTGCGGATCTCCCGCTCGACGGAGGGATAGATGAGCCGATCGTAAGCGTCCTCCGCGGCGGCCTCGACAAAGGCGGTCGAGGCGCAGGCGGGCCGCTTTACGATGTTGCGGCGGATGACGGCAAGGGCGGCGTCGCGGTTCATGACGACGGAGACCTTCAGCACCTCCTCCCGCTCTCCGCGGTTGAAGGCAAGCACCTGATGCCCCTGCACCTTGCACACGGGGGAGGTGAAGGCGTAGTAGTTGCGGTAAACGGTATCTTCCTGCCCCTTCTTCGCCGCCGAGGTGACGACGTCGGCGCACTGAATAAAGAGGTTGCGGAGGCGCTTTCGGATCTCCGCATCGTCCGAAATGCGCTCGGCGATGATGTCGTTTGCGCCCGCAAGGGCGTCGGAAACCGTCTCCACCTTCTTTTCGGGGTCGAGATAGTCCTTCGCCGCCTCTTCGGGAAGGGGGCAATCGGGAAGCTGCGCAAAGAGCAGCTCCGCAAGCGGTTCGAGCCCCTTCTCCTTGGCGATGATCGCACGGGTGCGGCGCTTGAGTTTATACGGCCGGTAGAGGTCCTCCACTTCCGCAAGGGTGAGGGCGGCGTCGATCGCGTCCGAGAGTTCGGGCGTGAGCTTCTCCTGTGAACGGATGGCGTTTTTGACCTCCGTGCGGCGGGCGTCGAGGTTGCGAAGATAGGTGAGACGGTCGGCAAGGGTGCGGATGGTCTGATCGTCCATCGTGCCGTGCATCTCTTTTCTGTACCGCGCGATGAAGGGAACGGTGTTTCCCTCGTCGAGAAGGGTGACGACGTTCTGAACGTGGTCCTCCCGCTTCCCGAGTTCCGCAGCAAGAATTTGTACGATCGTTTGCATGGTTTCTCCTTATACCCATCTATTCTATCATAAATTTCAGAGAATTACAAGGCATTTCGATCTGTTTCGGGCAATTTCCGCCCCGCTTCCAGCCAAATCGCCGCGGCGTCCGCCGCTTTTAAGCGCTCTGCGGCAGCCAAAGGGTCGGAAAGGACGACCGTTCCCGCCGCCGAAGTCCAGCCCTCCGCCAAGGAAAAAGAGGCGCTTTTAAGTCCGCTTCCCGAGAAGGCCCGCTCCCCGATGCGAACAAGGGACGCGGGGAAGGAGACCGCTTCGAGCGCCGCGCACCCCGAAAAGGCCTCGGCGCCGATCTCGAGAAGGGAGGAGGGAAGGGAAATACTTTGAAGGGCAAGACAGCCCGTGAAGGCGCGTTCGGAAAGAAAAAGAAGCCCCTCGGGCAGGGTGACCCGTTCCAGGAGGGTGTTCCCCTCGAATGCGCCTCCCGCGATGCTCTTCGTGCCCGCTCTGACCTCGTAGCGCTTGGCGGCCCCGCGATAGCGGATGAGGTGCTCCCCGAAATAGACCTCCGCGCCGCCCTCCTCGAGCGCCGCCGTCCCCTCGAAGGCGTTTTCGCCGACCGTGACGTCCGTTCCGAGCGTCACATCCGAAAGAAAGGTACAGTCCGCAAAGCACTCCGCGCCGAGCGTTCCGCGCACCATCTCCGCCCGTTTCGGCGAAATGCAGCCGTAGAAGGCGTAGGGTAAGACCTCCCCCGAGAGGGAAAGCGCCTCCGCTTCCGTCTCCCCGAAGAAGAGGCGGCCGCCCGAAAAGAGCGGGTTCGAAGTAGGCGCCGCAAAGCAAATCTTCTGCCAGACGGAGAGCCCTTCGCACTCGACGCGGGAGACTTTGCAGCCCGAAAAGGCGTCGGCGCCGACGGTCGGCGCCGATAAAAAACGCACAACATCCAGCCCCGAACAGCCCGCAAACGCCCTCTCCCCGATCGTTTGAAGGGAGGCGGGAAGGGTGACGGAGGTGATGCTCTCCCCCGCGAAGGCACGTTCCGCGATCCCGACGACGGGCTTCCCGTCCACTTCTTCGGGAAGGAGAAGATCGGGGCTTGTCACCGTCCCGAGGCCGACGACCGTGCATCCCTCCGCGGCGGGCGCCGTCTCGAACGCCTCCGCGACGCGATAGCCGCATAACGTGCACATGCCCCCTTCCATTGTGTGGTCGGAGACCGAAAATTTCTCGCCGCAGTCCGCACAGACGTACCAGTGCTTCTCTGCGTCGAACAGGCGGTCCCCCGCGGCCGCGTGCATATGGGCGGGCGGTGCAGGGCCCTCCGAGGGTTCGGGGTCGACGAGTTCGGGGCCGTCCTCGGCGGGCGGCGCGGGCTCCTCTTCGGTAGGGCCCGAAGGGTACTCGTCCACATTCTCGACGGGCTTTTTCGCACAGCCGCACAGCCCGAATAGGAGAAAAAGAGCGGAAAAAAGCGCAAATTTCTTCATTTGTCCCCCTCGGCCGCTCCGACACTTCCCGTATAAAATTCTTTCACGGGGCAATAATCTCTGTGCTCGGAGGCGGTCATGAAAAAATTTCTCGTTGCTTTTTGTCTGATTGGTTCTGTCCTTCTCATCCTCCTCTTTACGGCGGTGCCGAAGGGAGAGGAGAACGGCTACTTGCGCGTACATATCCGCGCCGACTCCAACGCGCCCGAAGCGCAGGCGGTAAAATACGAAGTGCGAGACGCCGTCGTTGCGTTTTTGACCCCCATTGTCGCATTTTGCGAGACGAAGGAGGAGGCGATGGAGAAGATCGGAGGGCTTCTTCCCGAAATTTCCTCCGTCGCGGAGGAGGTTCTCGAAGAAAAGGGGTTCTCCTACGGGGCACGCGCCTCCCTCAAAAGAGAGACCTTCCCCACCCGCGTCTATGAGAATGTGACCCTCGAGGCGGGCGTGTACGACGCCCTCATCCTCGAGCTCGGCTCGGGCAAGGGCGACAACTGGTGGTGCGTCGTCTATCCGCCCCTCTGCTTTGCGGGCGGGAACGCGAGCGTCGTGTATAAGAGCAAGATCGCCGAGATCGTGCGCCGCTTTTTCGCCGATTAAGAGAGGGCGGAGAGGACGGTTTCCGCCGCGAAACGCACCTCTTCCTCCGTCGTTTCCGCCCCGAAGGAGAAGCGGATCCCCCGCTTGGCCTCCCCCTCCGTGCGTCCCATCGCAAGGAGAACGTGGGATGGAAGCGCCGAATGCGCCGAACAGGCCGCCCCGCCCGACGCCGCGACCCCCTTAAGGTCGAGAAGGTTCAAAAGCGCCTCGTTCCCCTTTTCGAAGGTGATGTGGGAGAGGTTGGGCGCACGGTGTTCGCCGTCGATCTTCATCCCCCCGCCGAGGGCCTTAGAAAGAATGCGTTCGAAGAGGTCCCGAAGGGCCCCCGTATGGGCGCAAAACGACACACGGGCCGCCTGTTTCTCCTCGAGGGCGCGGGCAAAGCCGACCGCCCCCGCCACGTTCACGGTGCCGCCGCGGAGCCCGCGCTCCTGCTCCCCGCCGCGCAGAAACGCCGAGAGCCGCACCCCCTTCTTTACGAGAAGCGCCCCGACGCCCTTCGGCCCGCCGAGCTTATGGGCGGAGAGCGCCATCGCGTCGACAAGGTCCCAGATCTTCTTGAGGTCGAGGGAGCATGCCGCCTGCACACAGTCGGAAAAGAACACCGTCCCCCGCTCTTTTGCAAGGACGGAGATTTTTTCAAGCTCGGAGATGCACCCCGTCTCGTTGTTGACCGCCATGACGGAAACAAGGCCGCACCCCTCATAGAGGGCGCTCCTTACCCCTTCCGCCGTCACGACGCCGTTTTCGCCGACGGGACACTCCCGCGCGCCCCCTGTCCGCATGCTTGCCGAGGCGCGCACGGCGGCATGCTCGATCGGGGAGAGGAGCACTCCGCCCTCCCCGAGGCAGCGCATCGCCCAGTTGTCCGCCTCCGTTCCGCCCGAAGTGAAGTAGACCTCGGAGGGAAGCGCCCCGACGGCCTTTGCAATGCGGTCGCGTGCGTCCGTCAGATAGGCGGCTGCCCGACGGCCGTAGCCGTGGAGGGAATCGGCGTTCCCGAAGTGTTCTTTAAGGAGAGGAAGCATCTCTTCGAGCACCTCGGGAAGGAGCGGCGACGTCGCCGCGTAGTCGAGATAGACATTCATGATTCGATTATACCCCCGTGCCCGAAAAAAGTCAAGCAAATCGAAAAAAGACGGCTTGCGCCGTCTTTATTTCTTCATTTTCTCAGCCGAGAATGCGCTTCACGGCGTCGAGGTGCGCCTCGGGGACGCCGATCGCAAGGAGGGCAAGCCGTACGCTCTCCGCCGTCGTGTCGCCGCCGTAGCCGCTGATGGTCGCCCCGTACCCCTTGGTGATCGTGTTGATCTCCCTCGCGCCCTGTATGTAGGCGAAATTGGAGAAGAGGTAGTCGCGGTAGAGGTCGAAGTCGGCGACGCCGAGAAGGCCGTTCACAAGGTAGGAAACGATCCCCGTGCGGTCCGTCCCGATGCTGCAATGCATGTACACGGGGTAGTTGTTTTCGTCTGCGAGGAGGGCAAAGATCTCCTTGAGCTCCTCGTGGTTGAGCTCGAAAAGGTTCCCCTCCCAGTTCATGCCGATGTGGCGGTAGGCGACCCCTTCGCCGATGGCGCTCGAGGTGAGATTCCCCGCCTCGCTCGGGTCGTTGACGCCGCCGCGGAGGTCGAGCTCCGTCTTGATCTTAAGCACGTCCCGAAGGGTCGCGATGCCCGCCTCGGATGCGGTCACGTCGCCGAAGTAGTCCTTCGTCAGCCGCCCGCCGCGGTAGAAGAGCCCCTGTTTGACCGTCCCGCCGTCCGCCGTCGCCCAGCCGCCGACGTCGCGCACGTTGGCAACCCCGTCGACATAGAGGTTGCGCGGGGCACGGGTCGCCGTCGAAAAGACGGCCGCGCCGCTCACGGCTTCGCCCGCGGTGACCGTCCAGTAGTAGGTCGTCCCCGCCTTCAGGTTGTAGACGTCGTAGCTCGTCTCCTCCGTTTCGAAGGTGAGAGCGTCCGAGAAGTCCTCCTTTTCGCTCACCGTAAGGGTGTAGCTCTCCCCCTCTCCCGCCGTCCAGCGGAAGGAGACGGGGACGGGATAGCTGAGTTCCCGATGATCCTGTCCGTCGCCCGCGTTGACGCCGTTCGCATATTTATTGACAGACCCCGGGGCACGCTCCTTCAAGTACTGCTCCTGAAGCTCGGTGTGGAGCGCCACGGCGTTCCCGAGGTCGGGAAGAGAGAAGGCGACGCCGTCGACCGTTCCCTCGTACCCCGCGCTCGGAAGGGGCGTGGGTTCGGGTTTCGGCGTAGGGGTCGGCGCAGGCTCGGGCTCGGGGGTCGGCGCACAGGCCGAAAGCGCCGCAAGTCCCACCGCAAGCACAAGGGCGATTATCGAGAAGCGTTTGCGTTTCATACTTCCTCTCCCATACATTTCTTATCTTCATTGTAAACGAGGCCGTGCGGTTTGTCAAGCGGTTATGAAGAAAATTTTCTTTTTTGAGCGGAATTTCCCCTTTTTTCGACAGGAATTCCGAAAAAATCCCCCCTCTATAAGAAAAAATTTTACAAAAACGCCCTCCCCGAAGGGAGGGCGCGGCTGAGGTTTTTTACAGTTTCAAGACGATCTTCGGAATGACGGCGACGAGGGTGCTGTCGACGAACGAGCTTGCGAGCCGCCCCTCCGAGGTGGGATAGACGACCGCCGCCTCCTCTGCCGATTCGACGTCGTGCGAGTTGATCCAATAGCTGTTGATGCCCTGCGTCGAGCACATGCCGCCGATGCACTTAAAGTAGTCGCTCCCGAGGATGGCGCGGCGGCTATCGTAGCCGCGCTCGTCGAAGTCCTTCTCCATGAGGAACACGCGGTCCTCTCCGCTGTCGTCGAAGTAGAGCGCCTGCTGTTCCTCTTCGGTGAAGGCCGTCTCCAAGAATTCCCCGTTGAGCCATGTGCGGATGGTCGAATACTCCCAGTCGTGCGCAAGGTCGCTGCAGTTGAACTCCCTGCTTTCGATGCCGAGGTCGGTGCAGAGGGTCGCCTTGCGGGGGGACATTTCCACCGCGTTCCAGATAAGCGGCATGAAAGCGAAGCAGTAGACCCGCCCCGGCATGTACCCCTGCACCCGCTGTTCGTGCGCACGGGCGTCGGAATCCTGCACCGAATACACGTCGCGGAACTTGGTGAAGTACACCGCGCGGTAGCGTTTTCCGCCGACCGTCTCGTCGCGGTACCAGGTGTACGCCTTCCCCGTGCGGTTGCGGAACATGACCGTCCACCCGCGGGGATCGTCTGCACTCGGGCGGTCGAATTCGCGGAAGAAGTCCACGATCCGCTCATCCTCCTCGCGGCGCTGCGGATAGCTGCCGAACTCGAACTGGCGGCCGGGGAGAAGGCGGTAAACTTGCTTTTCGCCCGCGGGCTCCTCCGCCCAGACGAACTCGTCCTCTTCGGGCGTCTCCGCCCGCGGCTTTTCGGGGGCGGGCGGCGCGGAGACGGAGCGGTAGATGACGCCGTTGCAGTCGCAGACGAACTTATTGAAGCGGTTGCGCCCGTCGCACTTCGAGGAGGAGACGTAGGCGTCGCCGTCGAAGATGTCGATATCCCACACGTTCTCCGCAAGGCTCTGATCGGGAAGCGGGATGTTGATCTTGTCACAGAAGCGGACAAAGGCAAGGCGGGAAGCGCCGTCCTTGTGCTTCAGATAGTAGCGGGTGTAGATGTTGGTGAGGCGGTGGTCGATGTTGTTGTCGGTGATGACGACCATGCACGCGGAATTGTCGATGGCGTACAGGATCGCCGCCTCATAGGAGAGCGGGTCGTTGTCGTAATCCTCGATGTCGGGAAGGAACACGTTCCGAACGCCGTCGGGGCGGTTGTTGTTCACCTTGTCGGCGTACGTTCTCCCCTCTTCCGACTCCCGATCCTCGGGTTCGTCCTCGTAGGCGATGAACATGCCGTAGCGGAAGCCGCGGGGCTTCTCCTCCGCGATCTCGTTGTAGCGGGCGCGGATGCCGTCGACCGTGTCGGCGAACTTCATGAGCCGCTGCGTTTCGGCGGAGGCGACCATGCCGTCCGCCCCCTCCTCAAGCGCCGAAAGGGCGTCGCGGAAGTTGCGGTTGTCGATGAGGTCCCCCTCGTTGCACTGGTGGCAGATGAGGCGGGGCTCCTCGATGCGGTTGGGGTCGTCGTCGCGGAAGATCGTCTGAACGCGGAACTGGGCGAGGGCGTAGCCGAGGTATGCGTCGGGCGACGCCTTGCGCTTGCGCTGGGAGGCCTCCCCGATCGCCCTCGAAAAGCTCTGCATCGCGAGGTTGAAGTCCCCTTCGCTCAAATGATCGTACCCGCGGGCGATGGAGGATTTGCGCACTTCGCCGAAGTCGGTGATCTGGTTGCAATATCTGCACTGGATGAAGTTTTCTTTTCTGCCGAGCGCCTCGCGGATGTGCTCCACCGAGAACTGCGCGCCGCAGTGTTGACAGGTATAGATCATATTGCCCGATTGGCTCCTTTTAATTATCCGATACTTACATACGATGAGAACGGGAAGGAATAGCGGTAGGTGTTATAGACGTCGGAAGTCGTCAGAATGTAATCCGGGGCGCAGTCGCCGAACGCGTTTTCGTGAATATCGGCGATGTCCCCGTGGAGGATGAGGGTACCGATCCTGAAGTCGTCGAAGGCGCGGCGGCCGATCTTGCGGGCATTCGAAATTTCCACCGTCTCGAGCGTCCACGTCTTTGTGAGGTAGGTGAGACGGCTCTTCGAGTTGATATTCCCGCCGAGGAAGGGAACGGAGAGTTCGCGGAGAGAAGAGCAGTCGCGGAACACGTACGCGCCGATGTGCTTTGCGCTCGAAGGGATGCGAGCGTAGGTGAGCGAATCGTTCTCGCGGAAGGCGTTTCTCCCCACCCTTTCGATCCCGTCGTTCAAATCGACCTCGGTGAGCTTGCAGCGGCGGAAGGCCTGCGAACCGACCTCCTCGAGCCCGCTGTTGAAGGTGATGCTCCGAAGAGAGGAGCAGTTGTAGAAGGCACGGGAGCCGATCTTGCGGAGGTTCTCGTTGAGATGCACCGAGGAAAGTCTCCCGCAGTCGCGGAAGCAGTCGGTCGGGACTTCCTTCAAGGCCTCCCCGAAGCGGACGCTAGAGAGCCCGTCGCAGCCGCGGAAGGCGGACGTTCCCATCTTCTTGACGGTGTCGGGAAGGACGATCCCGGTGAGCGAACTGCAATCGCGGAAGGCGTTCGAGCCGATGGAGCGGAGGGTCGTCGGGAGGATGACCTCCGTGAGGCTCGTGAAGGCGCGGAAGGCGGAGGAGGCGATGCTCGTGACCCCTTCGCCGAAGGCGAGGCCTCTTATGTTGGACTTGCCCGCCTTGAAGGTGTTGCCCGCGATCTTCTTCTGGGCGCGGAGGGAGAGGACGGAGACGCTGCTATATTCGCCGAATACGTACGAGAAGCCGTTTCTTGCGTTCGAGGGCGACTTCCCGAGGAAGGGAAGGTCGACCGTGCGGAGCTGGCTGCAATCGGCGAAGGCGTCCCTTCCGACGGAGCGGACCGAGTCGGGAAGATAGGCGGAGGGCATGTTGTCACAGCCCATGAAGGCGCCCTTTCCGACCTTGGTCACCCCTTCGTTTATCGTGTAATCTTCAAGTCCGCTGTAGGCGAAGGCGTAGTCGCCGATCTTCGTCACGGTCGCGGGGAATTCGATCCCCTCCGCAAGCGAACTTCCGCGCGCCATCCCTTCGGGGATCTCCTCCACCGACGTCGGGAGGAGGATGCTCGCAAGAGAGGTGCAATAGGCAAAGGCGTTCTTGCCGATCTTGGCGCTCGTGCCCGTGAGGTCGATCTCCCGGAGGGCGATACAGCCCTCGAAGGCGCTCTCGCCGATCTCGGTGACCGCGTTCGGGATGTAGATCTCCTCGAGGACGGTGCAGTCCTTAAAGGCGTCTTTGCCGATCTTCTTGACCCCCTCGTGGAGGGTGATCGAGGTGAGCCCGCAGCCCGAGAACATCCCCGCCTCCACTTCGGTGACCGTCGTCGGGACGACGAAGCTCTCGAGGGAGGAGCAGGATTCGAACGCATCCGAGCCGATGAAGGAGAGGGCGGGCATGTCGCCGATCGAGACAAGGCTGATGCACTGTGCAAAGCAGCGGGCGCCGATGGATTCGGTCGCGGGGAAGTACACGCCCTCGAGGAGGCCGCAGCCGTCGAAGGCGCTCTTTCCGAGCTTCTTGACCGCCGCCCCGCCCTCGATCTCGGTGAGCCGACCGCACATGAAGAAGGCGGAGTCGGGGATCTCCGAAATCGAATCGGAGAGGACGACCGACGTAAGGCCGCCAAGGTCGGTGAAGGAGGAGGCGTCGATGGCCGTCGCGTTCCGAAGGATGACGTCCGAGACGCAGGACATGCCGCCGAACCAACTCTCATAGATGCGCGAAGCGCCGACGTCCACCGTGAGGGGAACGCTCTTGTTGCGGTCGACGAAGCGGCTGAGCTGCCCCTTGTTGCTCTTTGCCGCCTTCTCCCCCACGAAGGGAAGGCGGAGGAGGGAGAGGGAATCGTCGCCGTAGAAGAGTTCTTCCCCCATCTCGGTGACGCTGTCGGGCACGATGACTTGTTTCAGAGAGCTGCACCCCGCAAGCGCCCTCTCTCCGAGCTTTGTGACGCCCGTGAGGTCGATCGCCGCGAGCTCGCGGCAGCCGTCGAAGGCGCTCTCTCCAAGCTCGGTGACCGAGGTCCACTCGATGCTCTCGAGGGACTGGCAGTACGCAAAGGCGTGTTCGGGAATGACGGTCGCGGAGCCCTGCATGCGGACTTCCCTGAGGGAGGTACAGCTGTCGAACGCATAGCCGCCGAGGGTGGCGGGCGCGATCGTGAGCTCCTCGATGGAGACGCAGCCGCGGAAGGCGCCGTTTCCGATCTCCGTCGCCGTGAGCGACGAGACCTCGAGCATGTTGTCGTAGCGGAAGGCGCCGACGCCGAAGGAGGTGATGGCCTCGATGCCCTCGAAGGTCGCAAGGAGGGTGCAGTCGGCGAAGGCCTCGTCGGGGACCGAAGTCACCTTGGGGCAGGAGACGTACTCGAGCGCAGAGCAGTTCGAAAACGCCCTGTTCCCGAGTTTTGTCACTTCGTTCAGGACGACCGTTCGAAGGGTCTTGGAGCCGCGGAAGGCGTCCTTTGCGATCTCCGTCGCCTTCGTCACGGTGAGGCGCTCGATGGGCGTCGTTTCGTCGAAGAGGTAGTCGTATTTTTGATAGTCGGTAAGGTCCTCCCCGATGAAGGGGGTCGTGAGCTCTCTGAGCCCCGTGCACCCGTAGAGAAGGTCCTCCCCGATGGAGGTGAGGTCGTCGCTGAGGACAAGCGAAGCGAAGGCGGAGCAGCCCGCAAGGGCGCGGCTGCCGACCGTCGTCGCATGGTCGAAGAGGTTGGTCGTAAGAAGGGCGGCGCAGTTCTCGAAGGTGGAATCTTCGATGGCAAGAAGACCGTCCGTATTCCCCGCCGTGACTTCGGCAAGGAGAGGGCAATCCTTGAAGGCGCGGGCCTTGACCTCGGTGAGCGCCCCTTCCGCCGTGACGCGCGTGAGGGCGTCGCACCCCTCGAAGGCGCCCTTCCCGAGGGAAGCCGTCGCCGCGGGAAGATCGCAAGCACCGAGAGCGTCGCATTCGTCGAAGGCGAAGTTCCCGATGCGGGTGACGCCCGACGGGATCCCGACCTCCCGAAGGGAGGCGCATCCCTTGAAGAGCCGATCCGCAATTTCGGTGAGCCCCGTGGGAAGGGTGACGCTTGTAAGCTCGTTACAGCCGCGGAAGGCGTCGTGCCCCACTTCCGTGACGGTGTCGGGAAGGACGACCGTCCCGACGTCGAGCCCCAAGAAGGAATAGGGCGCGACCCGCACGACGGTGTCCCCGTTTACGGTCTCGGGAACGGTGAGGTTTGTCGCCTCTTCGTCGAAGCGGCCCGCGACGGCGATCTGCCCTTCGCCGAGGTTGCGGTAATAGAAGGTATCGTCGTAGTCGTCGTAGCGTTCATAGAAGAGCGAAGTCGAGCCGATCGCAAAGACGGAGAAGATCGCAAACAAACTGCATACGACGCGGACGGGTTTGATGAAGTAATAGTAGTCGGGCCGTTTTGTACGGCGGCGGCGGACGGCGCGGGCGGCGCCGCGGACAACGAGGGAAACAGTCACGACCCAGATCGCAAGGAGGAGGAAGATGACCGCCGTCATCGGCAGGTTCTTCAGCAGCGTATAGCGGTAGAGGTAGTCGACGACGGTCGTCGCCGCAAGGGCGATGGCGCCGATGAAGAAGGGCCAGAAGCGGTAGCGGAAGTCCTTGCGCCGCTCAAGGTCCTCCTTGAACGCCGCGTTGATCTCCTCGGGAAGGCGGGTGAAGGTGTGGGAGAGGAACATGTTCTTGAGGTCGAGTACCCCCACGCCCTTGAGGTCGTTGAGGTACTGCACGCCGTTGGCGCGGAGCACCTCCGCATCCGCCTTGCTGAAGATGCCGCCGAACTCCTCTTCGAGCATCACCTTGTGCGGATAGTTTTTGATCTTCTTCCAGCGGGCGTTAAGCGCCTCCGTCTCCGCGATGTCGGCGCGGATGGCGGCGTCCATGAGCGCGACGGCCTTCGTCGCCTTGGGAAGGTAGAGTTCGAAGAAGTCGAGCTCGGGGATCTGCCAGACGTCCTGAATGAGGGCGGGAGAACGGGCGGAAAAGCTCTTCCCTCCCTCTTTTTTCATGTACTTCGTGAGAAGGGTGACGACCTTATCCCACTCTGCCCTTTGGATGCCGAGCTTCGCCTCGGGGTCCCCTCCCGTCCATTCGCACGCCTTGTTCCAGACGACGCTCAGGGGAAGCCGCGGGATGACGCCCACCGGCTTCTTCTCTTCGAGGAGGGTAAAGCAGTTCTTCTCCTTGCAATTCACCCCCGCCTCGCGGTAGCCGAGGCGGAAGCCGAACCGCTCCGAAAGGATATTTCCGTTGGGGAGAGGCGAAACTTCCCGCGCTCCCAAAAATTCGGAGGGGTCGGCTTTTATTGCAGGGTGTTCGATGCGTTTATGTTCCCTCTTTTCGGGCACGCTCTCCGTGCTCTCCGCCGCCGCGCCCTCCGCGGCCGCAACTTCTTCGAGGGCTTCTACGGGCTTTTTCTTGTTTCTGCTCTTATTCTTCTTGCTCATGGGATAAACTCCGTGTCACTGCCTCGTGAGATGATAGTCGCCGAGGCGGTTGGAATAGGAAATCTTGTAGACGCGGCGGGAAACATCCTCCCCGTCGATGAAGTTGAATTCCTCCGTAAGATACCCGTCGAGGAAGCCGTCTCGGGCCGAGGGCTTTACGAAGAGCACTTCGGGGTCGACGAACGCCGTGTCGAGGCTGCGGGCCTCGATGCGCACCCGCTTCCCGCCCCGCGTCTCGAGGAAAAGCTCCTCCCGCCCGAACACCCGCCCGAGGAGGCAGGCGTTATAGGCGTTGACCAAGGCGTGTTCGTACGAACCCGCGGGGTACTGCTGCGGCATCATGGCGTCGAAGGAGAAGGTCATCTTCTTCCCCGGTTTGAAGCTCTCTCCGCCCGTCTTGACGGAAAAGCGCGGATCGGCTTCGGCAATCTCCGCAAATCCGTCCTCGAAGCGGTTTTTGGCGCTGTCCCGCGGGACGATATCGGTGACCGTCCCCGCCGAGGCGCGGCAGAGGTAGATATCCCGCGGACGCCCCTTTGCGTCCGCATAGGCGATGCGCTCCACCCCCTCCGCTTCGGCGACGGCGGCAAGGAAATCTTCCGCCGTGTACGCCCGCTTGACGGGGTAGGGCATGGCGGCGAAGGAGACCGCTCCGCCGCCCGCATAGGCGATAAAAACGAGGGGCGCTTTCTTCTTTTCCGAGGGCGTTGCCGCGCATGCGCCGATGCTCTCGGCGACAAATTCGCGCACGACCCCCCTTTCGTTCCCTTTTCCTGCCATCTTACAAACTCCGCTTGCGCTCCGTAAGCGCCACTTCGTCCACTTCTTCGGGACCCGCTTCCGCGGCGGGTTCGACGATCTCGAAGGTCTTGCTGTTTTCTCCCGAAATAGTGTACTTTTCGGCGTCGTCGCCCGCAAGCGCGACGGTCACGGTGTAGTAGCCCGCCTCGCGGACTTCGGTCGCCGGCTGGCCGTTGCGCAGATAGGTGAGGCGGAATTCGACGTGGTCGCCGCCGTAGACGCCCTCCGAGGTGACGCTGCAGACGAAGGTGCCGCCGTGTGCGACCGTCTTATCCTCGGGAAGATTCCAAGTGAGGGTGAGCTGCCGCGCATAGACTTCGACGGTCGCCGTAAGGCCCTCTCCATTGAAGGCGTAGTTGGTGCTGTTCCCCTCTTTGACGGTGAAGGCGGTCTGCCCGATCGAGGTGAGCTCTCCGCTCCGTTCGATGCGGTAGTCGGTCGTCTCGCGGAGGGTGTGCGATTCGTTGTTATAGAACGCCGTGACGGTCGCCGACGGGTAGACGGGCGACGGGGTGTACTCGGCACGGGCGGAATTCCCGTTCATCGGTTCCCCGTTATACGTCCACGAAACGTTCACTTCGACCTTCGTAATTGCGATGCTCCCTTCTCCGCTGTTTTCACAGCCCGCAAGGGTGTAGTTGTTGGAGGAGGAACCAGAAAGCGATCTCGCTTCGATGGTGTAGGTGCCCGCGTTCGTCGCCTGATTGCTTCCAGAAGCCGTGTTGTCGCCGTATTCGCTCGTACGCGTTCTGTAGTAAGCGATGTTGACGGTATCCGAGTTCTTCAGGTTCTTGATCGTCGCCGTCGCCGTGTGCGCCTGTCCGTCGTAAGGGCCGCTGAAGTTGCTCCATTCGAGCTCGACGACGAGGGGCGTTATCGTGAGTTTTGCGCTCGACTCCCCTTCTGCGCCGCTCAAGGTGTAGTTGGCGTTGGTCATGCGGATGCTGAAGGTGTAGCCCGAGGTGACGTTGCGCTGCGCGGTGCCGCTCAGCTCGTAGTCGGTGCTCTGAAGAAGGGTGTACGCTTCGGGGAAGTTTGTCGGGTCGTTGGTCGTCACCGTGACGGTGCGGCTGTGCGAATTCCCGTCGAATTCGACCTCTTCGTCTCCCGCCCAGACGATCTTGACGGGGCAAGGGTTGACCGTGACGTTCAAGGTCTTTTCGGAGGCGCCGTCCACCGTGTAGTTGGCGGAGCGGTTGCCGTTTGTGCCCGCGCCCACGCTGTCTGCCGTGATGATGTAGCTGCCCGCGGCGTCGAGGTAGTTATAGTGCGAAGAATCGCTCGACCCGTTGCGGCGGACGGTGTAGTGGACAGAGACGTCCGTCTGCTTATCCTCCCCCGCAAGGTTGGTGATCTCGCCGTGAAGGGCGTTGCAGTTCGTGCCCGCATAGGCGAAGATGCCCGTCCAGTCGCCGCCCTCTGTGCTCTTCTCCCCGACGTGCCATACGATGGAGACGGGGCGCTTTGCGACCGAGAAGGAGGTGCTCGAAGTGCTCAGCGTGTAGTTGCTTGCCTTTGCGCCCTGAAGGGTCGCCGATGCGCGGTAGCTCGTTCCCGCATCCTTGAAGGCGTTGTTCGAATAGCTGAGCTCGAGCTCTTCCTTATCGCTCTCGATGTAGCCCGACATCACGGCGATCGCGGTGTGATCCAACCCGTCGTAGACGGCGCTCGTCAGGAGTGCGCCGTCCTCGGCGTCGATGTACCAGACGAGGGTGATGGTGAGCTGGGTCACCGTGAAACTTACGGAGGTCGTCGACAGACGGTAGTTGTCGTCGGTGATCGGCGTCACCGAGAGGGTGTAGCTCTGCGCCCCTTCGAAGGTGTTATTCGAATAGTTGAGCTCGAGCTCGTCGCCCTCCGCAAGGCCCTCGACGAGCGCCGTCGCCGTGTGGGTTTTTCCGTCGTAGGGAATGTTGGCGTTCGGGGTGAGCGTGAGGCCCGTGTCCTCCACCTGCCACTTGAGGGTGATATCCTTCTTTTCGATGGTGAAGGTGTGCTTAATGAGGCTCTCCGAGACGCCGTCGAGCGTGAAGTTCTTGTTGTCGAGCTCGGTGGCGCGGACGGTGTAGGTGCCGACGTCGATCGAATCGAGAGAAGGATGTTCGTCGATCGTGTAGGCCGTGATGTTCACCGTCGTTCCGTTGAAGCGGTAGGTCGCCGTCGGATATTGCGCCTTGCCGTTGTAGACAACGCTCGAGAAGGTCCACGTCCAGTTGCCCGAAGTCGAGAGCGGGCAGGCCTTGATCTGCCACTCGGAAGTTGCGTTCGAGCTCCCGTCGATCGTGTAGTTGTCGGCGGCGGAACCCGTGAGCGAAGCGACCTGCGCTTGGAAGACGCCGACTTCCGTCTTGCTGTTGTTCAAATAGACGAGCGTCACGATGTCGCCCGAATAGAGCTTGCCGTCGTCGTCCGAAGAAGCGCCGCTTTCGATCCTCGTCGTGTACTCCTGCAACGTCCCGTTGTAGGTGTATTCCGCGCCGCTCCAAGCGAACTTGACGGGTTTGCGGAGAATGTTCCACTCGCGGGTGAGACCCTCTGCGGGAAGTTTGTAGTCGTCGCAGTCGGCGCCCGAGAGCCCGATAACCTCCGCCGTGTAGCCGCTCTCCGAATGGTTCTTGAAGGCGTTGCCCGCATAGGAGAGGGTCACAACGTCTACGGAAGAAGCCGTCTCGCGGGTGACGAGGCTCCCCTCCGCGATCGCCGTCGTGAGGGTGATCGTCGTCCCCTTGTAGACAAGGGGCTCCGAATAGACGCCGTTTTCCGAACTGTAGACGTATTGCCATGTACCCGTGAGCGAAAGTTCCTTCTTCTCGATGGAGAAGGAGCAAGCGTCGCCCGAGACCGTGTAGTTGGAGCTGTCGTGCCCGCCCGAGAGGATGGCCGTCACACTCACGCTGTAGCTGCCCGCATGCAGCGCGAAGCCGTTCGTCGTGCCCGTAAAGCGGTATTCGCCGTCCGTTTCGACGGTGAAAGTGTGCGTTCCCGACGGGGAACCGCTCTGATAGAATACGGTGCCCGAATAGGAAGCACGGACGGAGAGCCCCGCCTCGACGTCCTGCGGGAGAAGCCCTTCGAGGGTGAACGCAGGGCCCTGATATTTGCCGTTATAGGTGAGCCCTTCCGCCTTTTCCGTCCAGGTGACGTTGACCGTCTTTGCGACGATCTGCCACTCGAAGGAGGTCTTGCCGGAGGCCGTGTAGTTGCCGTTGCCCGTGCCCGTCACCGAGACGGCATAGGAGCCGACGTTCTTCGCGGTGAGAGCCGTTTCGCCCGAATAGGTAAGTTCGATTTCGTCCGACCCGAAGGGGGTGAACACGGGCTCGAGGATGTAGTCCTCGGCGCGGTAGGTGAGCGTGTTCGCGTCGCGGAGCGCTTCCCCTCCCTGCACCCGCCAGCTGATGTCGAGTTCGTAGGGCTCGATCGTCCAATTGATCGAAGCGTTGGAGGAGGAGAGGGTGTAGTTGGTGTACTGCGTGCCGAGCGTCGCCGTCGTCTTATACGTGTTTGCGTTCGTCTGCGTCTCGTTGGAGAGGGTGAGGACGACGGTATCGGAGGCCTCCACGCCCGAGAAGCTCGGGGAGAGGGTGTAGCCGCTCGAACCGTTGTAGGAGAGGCTTCCGCCCTCCGCGATGGGCTGGGAGCCCGTCGTCGAATTGTTCTTCGCCGTCCAGCTGTCGATGTGGATAGTCTTGCGGGCGATCGTGAAGCTCCTGTTCTGCCAAGGGGTGAGCGTATAGTTGCCGTCCGCATAGGCGGTGATGGAGAATTCGTAGCTGCCTGCGTCCTTCCCCTTCCACTTGAGGCGGTAGTCGCTCGAAGTCGCCGAGCCCGCATAGGCGCCCGAGGTCGTCGCGCTGCCCGTCGTCGTGAAGCTGCTGTAGACGACGCTTGCAAGGTCCTTCGAAACGAACCCGTCGACGACGACGGTCAGATCCTGCTCCTGCCCGTTATAGGTGTAGGAGCTTGCTATGCGGAAGCTGAGCTGTTTGGGATTGATGGTGAAATCGCGCGTCGCCGAACGGGAGAGCGCATAGTTGCGGAGGATGCCTTCGCTGCTCGAGAGCGCCGCGACGGTCGCCGTGTAGGTGTCGGCGGCGGTCGCGTAGAAGGTGAGCTCGTACGCCTGCCCGCTCGAAGAAGCGGCGCCCGCAACGCGGAGGGATTCGGTGCTCCCCGTCCAAGAGAAGTTGTTGAGGGAGAATTTGTCGAGGTCCCCTTCCGCGAAGCCCGTCACGCTTGCGACGATGCCCTGCTCCGCCCCGTTATAGGTGAGGACGGGCGCGGACTGGAAGCTCACGGTGAGCGTTCTCGGATTGATCTTCCATGCGAAGCGTGCGTTTGCGGCGTCGACGTCGAAGTAGTAGTTGTCGTCGTCCACCCCCGTGACCATGGAGGTGTATTCGCCCGATTCGGTCGCCGTCGTGACGTAATCGCCGCCCGCCGTGTATCGGAAGTTGACGCTCTCGTCGCCGACCATGCCCTGCGGCTGAGCCGACGCCGTGTGCGCGGAACCGTTGTACCCGACGGAGGTGCCGCTCGAGCCGTCGAGCCGCCACCCCGCGATCGTGATCTCCTTTTGGGTGATCTCCCACCCGCAGGTGAGGTTTGCGCTGATGTTCTGCGTCGTGTAGTTTTGATTGCCGACCCGTGCCGTCGCGGTATGGCTTCCCGCATCCGTCGCCGAGCTGTCGGTATAGGTGATGTTGAGGTCATCCGACGCCGGCAGACCGCCGAAGGTGATGGTGACGGTATGGGGGTTGCCGTCGTAGACGGTCGTGAGCCCCTGCGCTCCGCTGACCGTGCCAGAGGTCATGCCGTTCCCGCTCCAGCTGACAAAGGTGAGCTCGTACGGCTTGATCGTGAAGTCGCATTCCTTCGGAACGGTATTATAGTTGCTGCGCGCCGCTTCGTCGTCCTTTTCGAAGAGCGCCCGAACGCGGTAATCTCCCACATCCCTTACGCCGTCCGAACCGAGGGAAGCGGAGCTGCTTGCGGTGGTGTAGGTGTAGCTGACGCGGATGCCGTCCATGTTCGTTCCGCCGTTTGCCGCCCGATAGGTGACCGTCTGGTAGCGGCCGTTATAGGTGACCTCCGTCGTCGGCATCTCGACATAGTCGTCGATCCCGAGGTCTTTGCGGTTGATTTGGACGGTGACGGAAGCCGTTCCCTCCGAACGTTCGCCGAGGGGAGCGATCGCCGTTACGTACAGGGTGTAGGTGTCCGAATCATCGACGTTCTGAACGGCGGTGGTCTCCGCATAGTCCCACACCTGATCCCCCGTTTTCCATTCGGTCTCGTACGTTACGCCCGCAAGGCCGTGGGTGTGCGAAGCGGTGAGAGTGAGCTTGCGGTTTTCGTCGTAGGTGAAGATGATGTTGTCGCCGCGCTTCTGGAAATTGTCGTCCCCCGCGGTGTTGTCCGTAATGGAGACGGTCGGCGCGTCGAGGAGCCACATGGCGGTGAGGTTGACGCTCTTTGTCAAAGTGTGCGTGTCCGTGACCTCTTCCCCGCTGCCGTCCACCGACCAGACGACGCCCGCAGAGTAGCCCGCGCGGTCCTTGGGGCAGGGAAGGACGATGTTATCTTCCGCCGTCCAGTATTCGACTTCCTTCGCGCCCGCGGGGGTAAAGGTGCCCCAGTCGAGCTCGGCGTGGTATTCGTCGATCCACTTGGCATAGAGGGAGGTGCTGCGGTCGAGGACGACGGTGTTCTGTTCGGTGAACACGCATTCGTCGGCGAAGAGTTCGTCGAAATACCAGCCGCGGAAGGCGCTGTCTGCCTTGGCGCCGTCGGTACCCCGTTCCTTGGGATCGCGGATGTACGCCGCCGTGTCGACGGCAAGGCTCGCGCCCATGATCTCACTGTTCTTGAGGTCGGAGACGCGGAGTTCGACCTTCCCGCCGTTCTCGTTGAAGATACTGTCGATGTAGTAATCGCACCCCGTGTAGAAGTCGATGCAGATCTCCCCTTCCGCGAGGATGGGACGGAAGTTGCCGACATATTCGAGGTTGTTCTTGCGGTATGTATTGTAGATATCCTTGCTCACTTCGATGGTGACGCCCGCAGGCATCCCGTCGAGGGAGACGATGTTCCCGACGCGCGCGCCCGCCATCGTGACCGTCTTGAGGGCGGGGCATTCGAGGTAGGACATCGAGAAGTCCGCCGCCGCCTCGTAACGCACCGTCGCAAGCGAAGCGCTCTTGATCGCGCCGTCGCCGATGGTCCGAACGGAGGCGGGAATGACGATAGACTCGATGCGGTCTGCGGAGATCGCGCCCGCTTCGATCGTACGGAGGTAGCTCACCGTGCTCTCGGTGCCGTCCTCCGCCGTCGTCGGGGTGCCGATCGTGATCGTCTGGATCTTGTATTTTTCGAGGAGGGTGTCGTCGACGAGCGCGCCCCGCGCGATCGAGACGACGGGCTTGTTGTTATAGGTCGCGGGAATGTTGACGATGGGAGAGGTCCCGCGGTAGACGTTGGTGACGACATACCCCTCTCCGTCCGTCGTCTCGGTGTACTCGAGGGCACGGGTATCCGAGAAGAGGTCGTAGACCTTGGGCGGCATCTTGTAGGCAAGGAGCGCACAGCCCTGAAGGAGGACGATGACGACGCAGAGCGCCGAATAGAGGCCGACGAATTTACGCGATTTCGCATGCCGCTTGTGTTCGTCGCCGCGCACGCTCTGACGGGTCATGGCGTCGAGCGCCTTTCTGTCGAGCATGGGCCATACGATGTACGCCGCCAACGCTTCGATGAGGGAAATGCCCGCGATGATCGCAAGGTCGAGGCGGATGGAGCCGAGTTCCATCGTGCCCGTGAAGAGTTCGCCCGCAAGGCCGAGCACCCATACGGCGCCCACGACGTAGGAGACGGGGGCGATCCATTTGAGGTAGGTACCGAATACCCGCTTGGAAAGGTAGTCGATGACGCACAGCACGATCTGCACGACGTTGACGGCGGCAAGCGCCCAAAGGTGCATGAGGATCCCGTGCGGCATTCCTCGTTTGAAGGCAAAAAACAGGGTGACCGCCGTCGCCGCGAAGATCGCGAAGAAGTTGACGATCGCGAGAATGTGCCGTATAGACACCACCCTATCGTGTTCGGAAAGTACAGTCGTCTGATTCTCTCTACTCATCTTGGAACTCCTTATCCTTTACCGTTTGTTCGCCTTGGTCTTGGCGCTCTTCTTCCCCGCCTCTTCGTCGGGCGTGCCCGCGTTGAGCTTCTTGAGGTTGCCGAGGCCCGTCACGAGGTACTTGGTGACCGTCTCCTTCTTCCCGGAGGTGCGGCGGAGGAACACGACGCCGTCCGACCGCGTCACCATGCGGCGCCTGTCTTTGATCATCTCTTCGCAGACTCCGCAGCGGAAGTTCTGATCGTCGCCGCGGCCGTCCCAGAGGTACTCCCCTCCGCAGACGGTGCAGCGGCGGCACTTCTCCTCGGAGGTGACGACGATGTCCTTGACGTCCGTCTCGAAACGGTCGGCAAGCGCCTTCTTGAATTTTCCGAGCGTGCGCTTTGCGAAGGCGCTTTCGGCGGCGCCGTCCGCGACGCGTTCCCGCTTCTTCTCCCGCTGATAATAGGCGGAATAGTCGGCGTAGGAGGCGATCTTCTCGTCGGCGTAGTTGACGAACGCCATCTTCTCGACGGGAATGATGTCGTGCTCCTCTTCGCTCCCCGAGCGTTCGTCGTACACCCACTCGATGCCCTCGCGGCAGGAGCAGTAGTTCGCGCCCTCGGGAATGTAGACGATCCCGCGGAGGAACCCGCGTCCGCGGATGAGGCTGACGCGGTCGTAGACGCGCGTGCCGAGGAATTTTTCGTAGCGGTAATGCCAGCTCCCGCAGACGGGGCACTGCTCGAGGCAATCCTCACAGCCCACCGCATAGTAGAAGCTGTCCCCCTTCGTGAGGCCCGGGTCGAAGGCGTCGGTATTGAGGTGCAGACGGTTGACCTTGGAGGTGTCGCGCACGTCGACGAGGTCGCGGCCGCACGAATTGCAGACGTGGATATTCGCGTTGAGCGCGCCGAACTCATTGTTCTTGCTCGAAAGGTAGGCGGTGTTGAATACGCCCTGCCTGCCCGCCGCACCCCGCTCCCCCAGAATGAGGTGGATGTTGCAGAAGTTCATGCGGATCTCGAAGATGGACTTCACGGAAATGTTCTGGATTTCAATATCCGAATTGATGTATTTGTCGAATACGGCTTCCTGAATGATGGCGTTGTTGCGCTCGAGCTCCTTGCGTTCCTCTTCCTGCAGGATCTTGACTTCGCCCGTGCGGCGGATCTGACGCATGAGCGCGTCGGGGATCTCCTTGATTTCTCCGCTCTTGAGCATGAAGCTGTAGACGTCGGGAGAGGCCGAGACGCCCGTATCTTTAATGAGGTGGCACTGGAAGATGTTCGCACCGTTCATCGTGCCGCCCTCGCCGCCGCTTTCGACAAGCGCCGTCTTGGCGTTCACTTCCGCGCCGATGAGCCCCTGCAGATTGCGGATGATCTCCTCGACGGGCGGGGTCGCGTCTTTATCCTGTTCGCACACCCTCTGCATGTAGGTGATGCGCGAATAGACCTCGTCGATGAGGGTCGAGGACGTCCTCGCGTCGATGATGGCGTAGTCGGTCCTGATACTGTTGTAAAAGAGCGGGCTCGTGCTCTCGGGGATATCCGCATATTTTTCGCTGCGGTAGACGTCGTTGATGACGATGTAGTCCATTTCGCCGATGCGGATGGACTCGGCGTCGCCGTACGTCTCGCGGAACTCCGCCACTTCCTTCTGAAGCCCGGCGACCGCAAATCCCTCGAAGGTGTCCTTTAATTGTCTTGCAATGTCCGTTAATGCCATATTCTCCTCCTGCCTTTCAGTGTTGCGCCGCGACAAACCCTTCGTTCGCCGCACGGCAGCAAAGTTTCATCTTGTCCGTTGCCGCATCGAAGATCCGAAGGGTGCGCTTGTAGTATTTTCCGAGGATGCGTCCGTAGGTATCGGAGACGGCGCGGCGGATCTTCTCCACCTCCTCGAATCCGACGCCGAACGCGCCCTTTTTGCCGTTTTCGGAGAGCGTATCGAGAATGCGCAGCGCCTCCGCCTCGTTGGAATCGAGCCGCTCGGGCTCGAGGTCGAAGAGGGTGTCCTCTTCGGCGCCGCCGAGGGTGATGTCCCGCATCATGCGGAGGTCCTCCGCCTGCGACGCGGTGAGGTATTCCCGCGTCCGTGCGAAGAATTCGCGCACGCTCTCGGTGAAGAGTTCGAAGCGGTTGACGAGAAGTTCGCTCCGCTCCGTACAGCCGTTGCAATCCCTCTTTCTCGGATCGCAGGTGCGGAGGAGCATGCGCGTGCACGCGTTGAAGTAAAGGCGTGCGGGCTGCGCTTCCTCCGTGGTGCGCTCACGGACTTCCTTCGTCCGCGTGTCGCGAACAAAAACCGTCTTTTCCGCGGAAACGGCCTCCCCCGCGCTCCCGACGGAGACGCTGTTGCGGAATACCCCCTCGAAGGCGTCGGAGAGCTGACCGAGATAGGTAAAGTCGCTTGCAAGCTCCACGTCGCGGTCGGAGACCTCGAGGGTGAATTCGGTGAGGATGCGGCGGAAGCGGTCGGCAAAGAGACGGGCGTCGTCGCTCCGCCCCTTGCTCACGGCGGCGTCCATCGCGCGGTAAACTTCCTCGACGCGCTCGGTGATCGTCGCATAGCGGGCGGAACTCCCCTCCTTCAAGGAGAGCACGGACACCCCCATCGGCGCGGTGAACGCGTCGGGGACGAGGACGTCTTTCTTCCATGCGTTGAAGAAGATCCCGCTCATATCCGCATAATCGGCAAAGACGACGGTGGGCGTCTCGCCGAAGGAAAGGGTCTTATTGAGGATGGCCCCGAACGCCGAAGGGTCGGGAAGGTAGTCGAAAAAGGCGACGGAGCCCGTGTTCAGCCATCTCGCCGTACGGCGGAGGAGGGCATACTCGGTGACGACCGCCTTCTTCTCCCCCGCGGGGGCGGCAAGGCTGTCGAGGTCCTCGGTGACGGAATAGTCCTTGAGCACTTCGCCGAGTTCGCGTGCGATGCGCTCCGTCCCGCCCGACGTCACGACGAGGAGGGGCGATCGTAAGGAAATGCGCTTCTCCTTCCCCGTGAGCATGCGGGAGAGGACGATGCACTTCGCCTTCACGCCGCCGATGCGGCCCGTCGCGGAATAGGAGACGTCCCCTTCGAGGTCCTCCTCGGTGTTGCCGCGAACGAAATATTCGAAGCCCGCGTCCTCGCGGAAGATGCGAACAAGCGTACATGCCCCCTTCTTCCGCTTGTAGGCATGGATCGCGCCGTACTCCCCGCACACCCGTGCAAGGGCGGCGTATTCGTTTGCCGTCATGCGGGCAAGGAAGGGGGTCGAGAGCGCACTCTCGAGCGCTCCCTTGAGGGGGTCGCCGAAGAACATATCGTAGAAGCAGCGGACGATCTCGTCGGTGGATTCCTCCAAGCGGCCGATCGCATCTTCCGAGGAACGGCATCTCCCCGAGAGGACGCCCGTGATGTAGGACGTGACGGTGCGGAGGTAAATTTCCTCCTCCGACATGTAGGCGATCTCGCCGTCGATGAAGGCGTCGAGCGCGCGCATATCGCCCGGCACCCGCTGGGGGTTGCCGCGCGTGCGCTGCAAGACGCCGCTTAAGATGCTCTCGTCGTTCTTGCAGTTGGAAATATCGTTATAGACGCGCTCGCATTCCTCTTCGTAGTCGGTCGAAATCGAGCGGATGAACTTCCTCGCGGCGGGGAAGCAAAACCTGTCGTGGAGAAGTTCGAGCGCGGCATAGAGGTTGACGGCGTTCCAACCGGCGATGCGGTCGGAGAGGAGGACGCACTTTTCCGCACCCCCCGTGATGTTTTTCAGCCGACGGTAGGAGTGTTCCGCGTCGGTGTAGTAGTAGGCGCCGTAAAACCGCACCCTGTCGTGGGTGAGCGGCGTCGCGCCCTTCCCCTTCTCGGTGAAGTTCAAAAACGCAAAGACGTTGTCGACGACGACGAAGGGATATTGGGCGTCCGAAAGGAAATCGGAGAAGAAGTACGGGCTGTACCCTTCGCGGTTGTCGAAGTAATAATGCCCGCTCCTCGTGCGGTTTTCGCCGAGCTGCTTATGGAACACCGCCCTCTCCCCTTCCGTAAAGGCAACGACGAGGAAGGGGTGCTTCCTGCGGAAAGAGAGCGCGGAGGAAGGATCGCTCCCCGTCTCCGAAAGGAGGGAGGAGAGCGCCTCTTCGCTGTCGGCGACGGCAAAATTCCCCACAAACGAGAGGAGGTCCGCAAATTCCCGCGCCGAGGCCCCGTCCTCGACGAGGACGAGGAGCCCTTCGGGCTTCTCCTTTTTGAGGAGGGAAGAGAGCGCCTTTACGGCAAAACTCTTGGAGTTATCCACGCAAAACAGCTTCCCGCCGTTTTTTGCGAACTTTTCCGAAAAACGGCTCTCGAAGTTCGCGTCGAAAAAATTCAGGTCCGCCATTATTGGGTCACTTCCATATTATTCATGAATTCCGCGATCGAAAACGTCTTGATGAAGCGCTCGAAGAGCTTGGCTCCCTTGAGGACGCTGTCGCACTGCTTATAGAAGCGTTCGAGGATGAGGCGGATATACGTCTCGACGACGTCGTCCCAGTACATCTTCTTCATGGGAGCGAAGATCTCGCCGTACTTTTCGAAGGTCATCGTAAAGACTTCGTCCGTTTCGGAGGGAAGGAGCTTTTGGACGCTGTCCTTCGTCTTGCGGAACTCGTCCTGACGGCGGCGGAGGTCGTCGAGAAGGACCTGCCCCATCTCCTGTTCGCCGCCGATCTGACGGTCGCTGAGTTCCTTGAAGAACGCCGTGCTCTCCGCCTTATAGAACTTTTCGCCCGCCTCGAAGAAGGCGCGCACCGCCGAAGAGAACTCCTTGTAGAGGTTCCTGCGGGCGCCGGAGGCGCTGCTTGCGCAGTCGTTCTTGCTCTTACAGCCGTTGCAGCGCTCCGCTGCGCAGGGCAGGAAGGGATTCTGCGTGCTGTTGAAGCGGACGACCCGCTTCGTCGACCCCGTGACGACGTTCCCCGCGCGGCGGGGGGTGATGGAGTTGCGGAAGGCGCGGTCGAAGCTCTCGCGGAGGGTATAGAGGAAGCGGAAGTCGATCGTCGTACGCGCCTTGTCGATGCCGAAGAACTTGCTGAATTCCTCCGCCATCGATTCGAGCTCTCCCTTTTGCACCTTTTCCGAAGTGCAGAGGTCGTAGATATCCTTATAGTACTTCTCGAGCGAAAGGACCTTGCCCTCGAAGGAGACGTCCTGCCCCTTGCCGACGGCGTCGTCCTCGTCGGGAACGGAGACGATACCCGTCGTTTCGCCCATCCACTGGGTGAACATCTTCATCTCGTTCGCGAAGAAGTTGATGACGAATCCGCTCATGTCGTTGAAGGGGATGAAGGAGACGATGTTGATCTCGGGGCTCTGCCCGTTGGGACGGATACGGTCGATACGGCCGATGCGCTGCTCCATCTTGAGCGGGTCGTAGTTGATATCGAAGTTGATGATGGTATCCGCTTTCTGAAGGTCGACGCCCTTTTCGTAGCGGGTCGGGTCGATGATGATGAGGAGGTTCCCGTCGAAGCGGCTCAGATCGTCGGTGCTCTCGGACACTCTCCAATCCCCGCCGAGGGGCTCCGCGCCGTAACGCGCCCACTTCTTCCGATACTCCTCGAGCTTCTTGGGATCGAGTTCGCCGCCGTCGTAGATGGGTTCGCACTTCTGATAGTAGAACCATTCGCGGATGAGCTCCCTCCCCTTTTCGGCGAAGAGAAGCACCTTCTTGCGGACGGCGCCGAGCGCGCTGTCCCGCCCGACCATGAGCTGGTTGACGAGGGCGAGTTTGTAGTCGACCATGCCTTCGTCGTTGAGGTCGACCGATTCGCGGTGACTGCTCTGCGGCTCGTGCGAGCCCGGCTTCCCGCCGCTCATCGCGTCGTTGATGTAGTCGAAGATGGCCTTGGCGTTGCGGAAACGCTCCTCGCGCTCCGCCTCCTCCCCCACCATCTTGTCGTAGTTGGGAAGGTCGCGCAGGGTGATCTCGCGCTCCGCCTCGTCCTTGCGTTCGCGGCGGACGTTCAGATAGCTGTCGAAGAAGTAGTCGTCGCGGAGAAGGAAGATGACTTTGCCGTCCCGCCTCGGCCAGACGGGCAGATTGCGGTAGCGCTCGACCTTGTTCTTGTTGAGCTTGTCGAGGCTGTCGCACTTCGAGAGGTTATACGTCTGGTGACGGGTATGGCGGATGCCGTATTTTCGGTACGTCTTGTTCCAGCGGCGGGGTCCGTCCTCCATTTCGAGGAGCTGACGGATCTGCTTGATGGGGGTGCTCTTTATGACGTTGCCGTTCTCGTCCTTGATCTCTTCGGTGAAGTCCTCTTCGAAACGGATACGGATGGTGTTGTTGAGGAGGGCGCGGAACACGACGCGCGTCTGCAAAGACATCTGCCCCGGATGGGAGAGAAGGGAATCGATCTCCTCGATGACCTTCGCGACCGCAAGTTCACTGCCCTTGACCTTGTTGTCCGTCTTGCGTTCGGCGTTGTAGGCGATGATGAGCTCGAGGACGATCTCCTCCATCGACATATAGCTGATCTGCCCGAGGAGGTAATTCATGATGAGGTTCATGTTCCCGACGTTCTCGAGCAGGAATTTGTTGTTAAAATAGGGATAGAGGTACTTCCCTTCGCGGGCCTTGCCCGTGGGGTCGGTCTCGCACTTTAAGAACATCGTGGGGTTCTCGCAGAAGTTCTTCGCGGCGTATTCCTGAATGCACTGTTTGAGGTCGTTGTAGAGCATTTCGATCTTCTGCTCGCGCTCTTCGCTCTTCTTGAACGCCGATTCGAGGTTGCTGCCGATGAGCTTATACGCCTCGGCGTCCTTGTTGCTCGCGATGAGGGTGAGAAGATAGAAGTCGACCATATCCGACTTGATGGGCGTTGCGGTGAGGAACACCTTGCGCTTGGCCTTGTCGGCAAGGCCTTTGAGCTTCTTGTAGAGGCTCTGCTTCTTGATGAAATAGTAGTCGTCGAAGAGCTCGTAGCGGTCGTATTTCCCCGAAGAGAACTGCTTTTCGTACTGTTCGGGGTTCTTGTGGAAGGCCCTGCGCTCCACCTTGGCGCTGACGTCGATATAGTCGTGCACCTCGTCGACGATGAGCGTCTGGTAGCCGACGTCGATGAAGAAGTCGATGATGCGGTAATCCTCGTAGACGGTGATGAGGTCCTCCATCTCGTCCTTCGTCTTATCCTTGATGATGTACTTGTGCTTGTAGTTCTCCACCTTGGCGGGGAGGGTGCGGTTGAGGAAGGGACGCTGGCGGACGGCCTTGCCGATCTGCTCGGAGTAGGCGATCGGGATGACGAGGATGGGATACAGCCCCGCCATGCCTTCGGCGACGGAGGCGATCTCGTCGGGAAGGGTCGTGAAATAGTCGCCGACGAGGGTATAGAGGCTGTCGAGCTCCGCCTTTATGATGCGCTCGTAGTTGGAGCGGAAGAAGTTGCTGTTGACGACGTTCTCGGGACGGAGGTTCTGCTTGCCGTTGAGGTACCTGGCAAGTTCCCCCTTCGCGTCCTCGACGTAGTCGCGGTAGAATTTGCCGTCCGCGATGCTGAACGTGTGCCCGTCGAACGAGACGCGCGGATCCCCCGGCATATCCCCGATCTCGAAGCCGCTGTTCATCATCTCGACCGCGGCCTTTATATCCTGTTGGATGAAGCGCTTGATGACGTCGCCGAGCGATTCGCGCACGCCGTTTTTCGCCTCGTACTTGTGTTCGAATTTATGGTCGTAGAGCTCGGCGAATTTTTCGCGGGAGACGCAGTCGAACACGCAACGGCAGAAGTCGTCGTAGTTCTTGATCGTCTTGACCTGCGGATATTCCTGCCGCTTGCCGTCCTGCATGCGCACATAGGCGCGGATGCCGAACTTGTTTTCGAGCTCATATCCCCACTTGTCCGCCATAATTTCGTTGGGAACGACGATGAGGAGAGAGCGCAGCTCGTTTCTGCTGGCGAGCTCGCTGATGATCATCCCCGCCTCGATGGTCTTTCCCATACCGACCTGGTCGGACAGGATGCCGCTCTTATTGAGGTTGAAGATGAAGTCGTACACCGCCTCTTCCTGATAGGAAAAGTAGCTCTTGTCCTGCCTCGTCGCAATGTTGCCGAACCAGTGGAAGCGGCTATAGTAGTCCGCCCCGAGACGGAGCTCCTGCTTGTTCTCGGCGGCATTGACGAGTTCGAGAAGGTCCTCCACGTTCTGAAGGCGCTCGGGATCCTCCGCGATCTTGCCGACATCGTCCGTCTGGACGGGCATCTTGACGTCGTTCTTATCAATCATAAATTCTCTCCTCCGCTAACTATATGTGTATGCAAACCGTTTTCTTGTTTTCGTCTTGACCGACATACCGTACGTCGGGAACGAGCGCCCCGAAGTACAGAAAGGCTTCCCCTCCCGCAAGGTCGACGCTCGGGCCGACGCGTTCCGCTTCGCCGCTCCATGCGGCGGGATTGGCGCGGATGCGGCCGCTCTTCGATGCGACCTTTACATATTGGAGAGCGCTCCCGCGCTCCGCAAGGAAGAGGTCGTCGTCCGCATCGGCGTTGAATTTTTGTTTGAGAAGGGCGCCCGAGACCTCTTTCACGCGGTAGACGGCCGAGACCCGCCCGCTCCGCTCCTTCCGGAAGAGGTAGAGCACGTTTTTGAAGCACTTGATGCGGGTAATTTCCGTTCCCGCTTCCCCTTCGAGGCGGAAAAGGCGCTTGGGATAGCCGACGGCGAAGCCGTAGACGTCCTCCCCCGCGACCCAGAAGAGCCGCCCCGCGTCGTCCGCGACGACGGGCCCCCGCGCCTTCACGCACCACGGGGAGGTCTCGTCCCCGCCGCCGAGCGGCACCCGCTCGAGTTCGCCCGTCACGGGGGACAGGTAGTAGTAAAAGAGGGTCCCGCCGTGGATGAGAAGGACGTGCCGCCCGAAACAGCCGAGGAAGCTCTTCGCTTCGAGCGTCGTCTTGAGGGGGATCGGCCTTCCCGCCGCCTTTCCCACGCCGTAGCGGTCGATGGGATAGCCCGTAAGGCACATGCGCTCCTCTCTCTTTCCGACGACGTAGAGGATCTCCCTCTCGCCGTCCCCTTCGGGAACGCTTAGGATCGCCCACGCCTTGAGCTCCGCGCCGAGGTTGATCCCCGCGGGTTTTCCCCCGATGCGAAGGGCGCCGCTCTTTTCGGCTTCGAAGAATTTCTCTCTCAGCCAAAGGGGCGGGAGGACCGAATCGCCGCCGAGGGTACGGGCGGAGGCGTCGAGGGTGCGGAGAGAGGAGACGCCCTCCCCGCCGCGGACGGCGTTTCCGCCGAGCTCCCCCGCCTCGGACAGCAAAAAGTTTTCACCGCGGGAATGCCACTTCTCGGTGAATGCCTTTTTCCATTGGATATAACTTTCCGCAACGCGGTAGCCGTACGCCGTCGTACGAACGCCGAGCGACGGATCGAAGAAAAACTTCTCCCGCCGCCCGACTTTGTAAAAGCTCTTGATCATGCCTTATGTGAGTACGATCTTGAAATCCGTGCCGATCCTGTCGATGTTCTTGAGGCGGCGGTTGTTGAGAAGGATGGTGAAAATTTCGCTCTTCTCGGTCGGGCCGTGCTCGGCGATGTAGGCGTCGAAATCCTTGGGGGTGAAGCATCCCTCCCCCGTCGCGTTGCCCGTGCGCTCGATCGTCTCGAGAATGTATGCCTCGAGAATGGCGTTGACGGGAGCGTTTGCCATCATATCGAGAGAGACGTAGCTGTTCGCCCCGTTCGCCTTCATGATCTCCGCATAGCCGTAGCCCTTGCTCTCGCAGAAGCGGCGGAGCTCCTCGTACTTGTCGATGTTGAGATGATAGGACATCATCTCGAAGTTCTTCATTTCGATGATCGCGACCCGCCCCTTGTAGTCCTTGATGACGAAATCGGGGAAGTAGCGATGGTTCGCAAGTTCCTGAGAAATGTAGGCAAGTTCCACCGTCTGCGCCTTGAGGTCCTTCACATATCCCGTCGCCGCAAGGCAGGTCGCAAAGCGGCTCTCGAGGAAGGAATCGCAGCTGATGGTGCGCTTAAACGTCGGGAACACGATCTCGAGATAGCAAAGATGCTTGGCGTCGGACTCGTACGTCTTTTCGATGTCGGGGAAGAGGGTATCGAGCGGTTCCTCGACGACGGCCGCGTTCTCGGGATAGGTGATGAGCTGTTCGATCTTGTCGCACTTGATCTCATCGGGCGCGGGAAGCGCGGTGACGGAGCGCACGTCGAAGTGCGACTGCGGCTTCTCTATGGGCGCAGAAGGATCTTCGGGCGCCGAAGGAGAGGAAGGTGCGGCGTTTACAGGTACCGTGGGGGTACTTTCGGGCGCGGGAGCATCCTTTTTCTCCTCTCCGCCGTCGGCGAATTCGGGAACGGGAAGCCCGAGCACCTTGTAGGCAAGGGGCATGACGACGCGGCCGTCGCGGTCGATGCGCATCATTCCCTTCTTGATGAGGTACGCCTCGTACTTTTGGGCAAGGACGTTGTTGCTCTCGTTCATGACGCGGGCAAGCGTATCGATGCCGACGGGGCCGCCGCCGTAGCGCGTGATGATGATCTTGAGGAGCTCTCTGTCCCCCTTTTCCAGACCCCATTCATCAATTTCGTTCTCGACGAAGAAGGCGTCGATGAGGTCTTTTTGGATCTCGATGTTGAGACGGCGGATGGCGTCGGGCGAGTCGAGCGTCCCGACCCCCGTGAGATTCATCGTCGAGGCGGCGCGGACGATCGCCTTATCGGAGATCCTGCGCACCATGTTGTTCGCAATGCGCGGATTGTTGCGGCAGCGGCGGGAGATGTAGAGCGCATTCTCCTCCGAGATGTTCATGCCGAGTTTGTGGAAGGATTTGGCGATGATCCCGCCGAGCACTTCGTCGGTGTATTCGACGAGGCGGATCTGGATCGCACGCTGGATGAAGGGCTTTGCGATCTTGCCGATCTCCGTCGTCGCGCCGATGAGGGTGAAGGGCGGAAGATTATACACGGCGGAGCGGGCGAACTTGCCCTTCCCCTCCGTATAGGTGAAGCGCCCGTCCTGCATGGCGGAATAGAGCACCGATTCGGCGACCTGCAGGGGGAGAGTGTGGATCTCGTCGATGAACACGATGTCCCGCGGCTTCAACCGCTTCAAGATCGCGATCATCTCCTGCACGGTGATCTTGGAGACGTTGACTTCGATGAAGTTCGCGTGCATCTCGTTCGCGATGATGTGGGCGAACGTCGTCTTGCCGAGACCGTGCGACCCGTACAGGATGATGTGCGGCATCGCCGAATTCTTGAGGAGGGCGGCGCGGATGAGGTCCTGCACCGCCGTGACCGCCTGCGGCTGGCCGATGTAGTCGGTGAGGTGCTGCGGGCTGAGGGTGTCGGAAGGCTTGTACCCGCCCTCCTGCGAGGAGGCGGGGGGCGTCGGGACCGAGGGCGCCGCGGGCGGCGTGGGAACCGTCGGAGGCGTAGGCGCCGAAGGAGCCGAAGGAGCTGCGGGAGCCGCGGGCGGCACGGGAGCCGTCGGAGCCGAGGGCGCCGTAGGCGCCGTAGGAGCCGCGGGCGGCTTGGGGGCATACATGGCGGCGCGGGCCGCGCGGGCGGCGTCGCGTTTCTCCTGCGCCTGATCGAGCATCCCCTTCAGTCTTGCGAAGGTGGCGCGGTATTCGTCGCGCTTCTTGCCCGTGTTGGCCTTGGCGAGTTTTAAGGCGCACTCCGCCGCACGCCCGATGCATTCATAGGCGCGTTCATAGTCCTGCGCGGCGAGCGCGGTGTTGGCCTGTTTGACGTAATCCGCCAAAGAAAAATCAAGGTCTTGCATATCGGAAGGCGATCAGCTGTTGAGCTGCTGCTTGAGCGCTTCGAGGTCGGCGTCGAGCGCGGCGCTCTCCGCGGCGGCGTTGCCCGTCCCGTAGATGAGCTTGTCGATCTCGTCGTCGCTGACGAGGGAGTTGCTGGTCGAGAAATCGGTGACGTCGTCCTGCGAATCTTCGAGCATATCGCTGAGGTTCTCCGTCTGCTCGGCGACTTTGCCCATCGCCTGTTTGAGTTCGCCCGAGAGCTTGCTCATATCCGCGTTCGTCGTGCCGGCGATGTCCTTGCTGATGACGTGGATCGCATTCAGGAATTCGGTCGTCATCGCGGACATATCCTTCATCTGGGAGATGATCTTCGCGTTGAGGAGCATCTTATAGGTGCGCTTGCGTTCGCTGATCGTCATTTTGAGGGCTTCCTTGGCGAGTTTGATCTGCTCGGGAAGTTCCTCTCTCTGGGCGATACGCGCCATATCGATGTACACCTGTTCCTGCTCCTGCAGCTTGCGGATGCGCTTCTCGAGCTCCTTCATCGAGCTCTTTACAAGCATTTTCCGCTCCTGTTCCTTTTCCGCTTTGCTCTTGAAAAGTTTCATAATTTTTCTCCTTGCGCGTAGAACGCGTTGATTTTAAGGTTTTCCCTTCAGACGGGAAGGTCGTCGGGGAGGATGGTGCAAAGTTCTTCGTCGCTTGCCGCGAGGGCGGCCTGCGCCTCCTCGGTCAGAATGTACGCCTGCTTGCGGCACATGTTCGAGAAGAGGTTATAAAGTTCCGTGCCGTTTCAATCGGTGAAGTGCAGCTTGCCGACGCAGTGCAGACCGAAATAGGGAACGGCGGAAAGGAATTTTTGCATGTTCCCTTCGTCGCCCGAAAGGATGACGACAAATTCGCCGCGGCGGTCCTCCATTTCCTTGAGGATGGTATCGATCGCCTCCTGCCCGAAGTCGAATCCGCCTTTATTTAATGTATAGGCCTCGTCGATGAGGAGCACGCCCCCCATCGCCTCGTCGATCTTCTCTTTCGTCTTATACGCGGTTTGGCCGACGTACTGTCCGACGAGTTCGCTGCGGTTTGTCTCGACGAGCTGCCCCTTCTTGAGGATGCCGAGCGCGCGGAAGATGTCCGCCATGATGCGGGCGACCGTCGTTTTGCCCGTCCCGGCGCTTCCCATAAAGACCATATGGCAGGAAATGTCCTCGACGGGGAGGTTCCTCTGCCGCCTGAGTTCGTTCATCTTCAAAATGCCGACGAACTCCCTAACTTCCTTTTTGACCTGTTCGAGCCCTTCGAGTTCGGCAAGACGCGCAAGCGCCTCCTCCACCGTGACGGGGGAAAGGGCTTCCTTAGGCGTCTCTTCCGTGTTCTTTTCGATCGGTTCCATATTTTCTCCTTACGCGCAGAACGCGCTGCATTTAAGGCTTTCAGATGGGAAGATCTGCGGGGAGGATGGTGCGGAGCTGTTCTTCGCTTGCCTTGTCTATGATCGGGGCGAGACGGGTCGCCTGCCGCTGAACGACCGCGTCGAAGAAGTTGCGCACGTCGCGCGCGTTGCCGAAGTTGGCGTCGCGCTTTTCGTAGAAATCGTTGAAGTACTTCTTGAGGATGGTCCGCGCCTCCTCGGTCAAAACGTACGCCTGCTTGCGGCACATGTTCGAGAAGATGTTGTAGAGCTGGGTGCCGTTGTAGTCGGTGAAGTGGAACTTGCGCGAGAAGCGCGAATTGAGACCGGGGTTGGAGGAGATGAACCCCTCCATGAGTTCATCGTAGCCCGCAACGATGACGACGAGTTCGTCGCGATGATCCTCCATCTCCTTGAGGAGGGTGTCGATCGCCTCCTGCCCGAAGTCATTGCCGCCTTTATTTAATGTATAGGCCTCGTCGATGAAGAGCACGCCCCCCATCGCCTCGCTGATCTTCGCCTTCGTCTTTTCTGTGGTGTGGCCGACGTACTGTCCGACGAGCCCGCCGCGGTCGGTCTCGACGAGCTGCCCCGTCTTGAGGATGCCGAGCGCGCGGAAGATATCCGCCATGATGCGGGCGACCGTCGTCTTGCCCGTCCCGGGATTGCCCATGAAGACCATGTGGAAGGACATGTTCGCAACGGGGAGGTTCTTCCTCCGCCGCATTTCGAACACCTTCACGAGGTCGACGAAGTCCTTGACTTCCTTCTTGACCTGCTCGAGCCCTTCGAGCTCGGCAAGACGCGAAAGCGCCTCCTCCACCGTGATGGGCGGAAGGGGCTCTGCGGGCGCGGCGGGCTTGGCGGGCGCATTGCTCTCCGCGGCGGGGCCCGCGCTCTTCTTCACGGTGCCCGTCGCCGCAAGACGCTCGTTGATGCGCGTTAAGAGCTGTGCGACGCTGTCGGCATTCGTCTTATAGCGCGCCCGTTCGCCGCCGTAGGAGTTCTCCATCAGCTTGATCGCGGCTTCGAGCGCCTTTTTGAGGGATTCCTTCGCGGCGGGCAGATTGTTCTGCTCGATCTGCTTGACCGCACAATCGTAGTGCGTCCGATACCCGCGTTCGAGGATCGCTTTATTTTCCATAGTGCCCCCTCAGTTGTTGAGAAGATTCTTGTACGCTTCGACTTCGCTCGAAGAGCCGGACGCCCCAGCGGGGTTGCGCCCCATCGCGTTTCCCGCGATATAGGCGTTGATCTCGTTGTCGATCTCGCTGTCGACGGACACATCCGAGATGCTTCCCTCCGTATCGTCGGGGAGCATCGTCTCCGTCCCGGAGAGGTAGGATTCGATCGTCGCACCCTGACGGTCGAGGTCTTGCTGGACGCGGGCGAAGTCGCGCTGCGACTCGATCATCGCGTTGCGGTCGAGAGTGAGTTTCCCGAGGGAGCTCATGATCTTCCCCATCGAACCGAGAAGCTCTTTGGAGCTGTTGGTGATGGACTGCATCTCCTGCATCGCATCCATCTGCGCGAGGAAGGTCTCCGCCTGCGTCTTGCGCGCACGGGCGATCTTGAGCGCCGAAACATAGTTGCGGTAGATGGTCCCCTGCCCCTTCATCTTCGCCTCCGCCGCCTTTGCGACGAGGTTCTGGGCGGATTTCTCCATTTCGGCGATGATCTTTTCGACCTTCTTGCGCTCCTGCTTGGCGGCGAATTTCGCTTCGAACTCGGCGTCCGCCTTCTGGCGCGCCTCTTCCTCCGCCTTCTTCTGCTTCTTTTCCTTGCTGTTGAACATTTTCTTTCTCCCTTATCGATTATTTGTTGCGTTTCGCCCGAAGGCCGCTGAGCCCCGTATCGGGTTCCACATCGGCGTCGTCGATCCCGCTCTCGAGCGCTTCCGCCTCCTTGGCGGCACGCCTTGCACGGAGGGGAGAGTTGGACTCGCTGGTCCGCGCAAGCGCCTCATCGCGCCCTGCTTCAAACTCGTCGAGGCTGGAGCCGACATTGGAAATGTACGTATCCTCTCTCGCCGCAAGTTCGTTGACCTTCTCGATCTCGCGGTCGAGGTCGCGCTCGTTTGCAAGGACGGGAGGAAGCTCCTCGTACACCTTGCCCTCTTCGCGCATGTTGACGATACGGGCATTCACGTTGTAGCGATTGGTGCAGACCTGGATCGCCCGATCGATCTGCTTCATTTGGATCTCGAGGTTCCGATACTTCTTGTCGAGGTAGTCGAACTCGGGATCGTCGTCGGCAAGACGGTCGCTCTCGCGCTCGATGTCCTTCATCTGCTCGTAGAGAGCCGTCTTCTTGCGAATGTAAGCACGGAGTTCCCCTTCCGTCGCGGCGACGATCTCCTCCGCCTCGATCTCCTTGGCGGAAAGACGCTCTTTGCCGAATTTTCTCGACTTGACGATCGCGTCGTTGAGCATCTTCGCATGCACCGAGACCTGTTCGGGTCTTTCGTTTTGAATGTCGTCTCTGATCTTTTGCAGAAGCCCGCGGATGCGGTCATCGACCGCCTCGAGCGCCTTGCCGTTTGCGTTCTTCGGATATTGGATATCTCTGAGCATTCTCGTCGCAAGGTCGAGCACTTTCCCGACGCCGAGGTCCTGTCTCCCGGATTGGATGATGAGCTCTCTCAGGTCATCGATCTCCGCCTGAAAGGCCGCCGTGTTCTTGTCAAAATCCTTTTGGTTATAACCAAACAGTCCCATGGTATTTTCCTCCGTTTTTATGAATTGAATTTTTTACTGTCTGCGCAGGAAGGAGGCACTTTGTACTTTCTCCGTTTCCTCCGCGCTCGGTGCTTGAAATTGCAAAGATCCGCCGTTTTTAGCCCACCCTAATATAACGGTTGCCAAGTTATTTCGCGTGGGTAAGTGAGGTCGCGTTCGCTTTTAAGATTGGCGGGAAGTTCCTCGTACGCTACGCGACGGACGTACTGATTGAAGAGTTTGACGTTCGAATTGTAGCGGGCGATACAAAATTCCATATCGCGGTCGATCTCCTCGCGCTTCGTTTCGAGTCCGTTATATTCCTTCTCAAGGGCTTCGAACCGAGGGTCGTTCTCTTCGAGACGGTCGGCCTCGTGTTCGATCTCCTTCATCCGCGCGAAGAGTTTTTCTCTTTCACGCAAGAGCTCGCGAAGCCGTTCTCTCGTTTCGGCAAGCACTTCCTCCGTCCGAAGCTGCTCCTCGGAAAAACACTCCCTGCCGAACTTTCTCGACTTGGCGATCGCGTCGTGGAGCATCTTCGCGTGCGTCGATGCCAATTCGAACTTCTTGTTTTGGAGGTCGTCGCCGATCTTCTTGAGAAGGGCGAAGATGCGCGCATCGATCGCCTCGAGCTCCTTGCCGTTTGCACCTTTCGGATATTCGACCTCTAAGAGCATTCTCTCCGAAACTGCAAGGGCTTTATCGATTCCTTTTCCTTCACCGAGCTTAGCGATCTGCTCTTTCAACGCGGCGATCTCGGTTTGCATGCGCACCCCGTTCCGTTCGAAATCTTTCCTGCCGTATCCGAACAGACCCATACGCGCTCCTTACTTGACGAGCTTCTCGCCGCAGCGGCTGCAATAGAGCGCCTCGCGCGGGTTCTCCGTGTGGCAGCGCGGGCAGCGCACCGTCTTGGGGGCGGGGGTCTCCTGCTTGCCGCTCCCTACGCCGTTCTGGGCGTTGAGAATGGGCACGACGACGCGGTCGACATAGGTGCCGTCGGTGTTGGCGTCGTCCTGGCGGCCGGTGTTCTCGATCTGCTTGATGTAGAGCTCGACCTTCGCCGCACCGACCCGCTCTCTCACTTCCTGATGCTTGGGGTCGTAGGAGAGCTTGGAGATGGTGAAGTTGGTCACTTCGAGGCCCTTCGAGTCGAGCTGCTTGTTGATCTGCTTCTTGAGGTCGCCGACAAGCCCGATATGGTCGAGCGGCCATGCGCGCCAGTCCTTCCCTCCGATGAGGGGCATGAGGTAGGAGCGGATGATCCCCGTCGTCTCCGAACGCAAGAATTCGCGGATCGCGTCCCGCGTGATGACGCCGCGGCTGTCGAGCTCCAACGCATGGCGGAAGCTGAGCGAATCCTCGATCTTGTAGTAGTAGTTGCCGAACGCGACCGCCTTGCAGTCGACGCCGATCTCACGGTCGATGCACGGGATCGCCATCTCGCCGCCGAGGCCCCATTCCGCGTTGAACTGGCTCGACTGGTCGATCGCGAAGATCTCGCTCTTCTCGTACGGCTTGAAGCCCCCGATGAGCTTGCTGTTCTTCCCGGGGTTGAAGAGACTGAACACCGTCTTTCCCGCCTTGCCGATACGGGAAGTCCCGTCGCAGGTGACAAGCAGCGTGACGCCGCTCTCGGGACGCAGCACGGTGTTGGGGGCAAGCCCCTCGCAAGGGACAAGCCAGCAGGCAACGCCCTCCCCCGCTCTCCGCTTGACTACGATCTCGGTCAATTCGTTCTTGCTCATGATTTCTCTCCTTATTGCACGCCTTTTCCGTCCCGCAAAAGCGCTTGCGCTATTACGTTACGCGGGCGCGCGATATAAAATGCTATTCTATAATATCGCATCCGCCCGCGACCTGTCAAGTACTTGACCGATAATTTTTCGACAAAAACCGCAATTTTTTTGATTTATCCGCCCCCCGTAACGAGCTTTTTCCTCAAAAAGACAAGGCGGGGCGGCGGAAAATTCCGCCGCCCCGCCCCGAAAGGAAAACGCATTTCAAAGGCTGCGTTGATTCAATTCATAGCACAACACCGTCTATCCCCTTTTTCCCGTCAGTTCCTGCTTTTCCGCTTCCGCCCTGCTTGTTGCTACCTTTGGAGCCCCCGGCTCCGAGTGCGCCGCCGAGCCCTCGTGTGGGGGATTTCCCATCGGCGTTATATTCCACATGGCCTCCGCTATTCGTGAGTATGTTCGAAATACTCTCTTTCGTTTGGGCGGCAAAGCAAGAGCCGCCATCGCCGCCATTGCCACCGTTGCCGCCATTTGTACCTCCCTGCGACTTATCGATCCAGTCATCGCCGCCGCCGTTTCCGCCTTTTCCGCCATCGCCGCCGTTCCCGCCGTTGCCGCTTTTCCCGATATTGAAAGTCACGACCCCGCCGGTAATATTGATCCTTCCCGCCGAACTGCTTACAAGGATCGCTTTTCCGCCGCGTCCGCCATTGCCGCCATCGCCACCGTTTGCGCCCGCGCCGCCGTGTCCGGCCCACCGATAATAGAACAAATCATGAGCCTGTCCGCCCGATCCGTTCCCACCGTTTCCGCCATTGCCGCCGTTGCCGCCGTTGCCGCCACGTCCGCCAATGAACGAGACCGTCCCGGATTCGATGCTCAATCCCGTTACCTGTGCAGCGTTTCCGCCCCCTGTTCCGTCCGTTCCGTCCGTCCCTGCCGTTCCCGCTTGCCCGGAACGACTGCTGCGGTCATAATCTCCTCCGCTGCCCCACTTCCCGCCGGCACCGTTATTTCCGCTTGTACCATCCTTTCCATCGACACCATCCCCGCCCTTTATCGTCAAGGTCGATCCGGATGCTCCGGAAATTTTAACATTTCCCGCTTCCAGCGCACCGCCTCCGGGAAGCGATGAGGTACCGTCTCCTCCGTTTATGGAAACGCTTGCACCCTGCCCCATTGTAATGGTCAGATCGTTGGTGCGAACCGCAAGATTTCCGGCATTTGTCGCCCGAATGGAATTCGACCCCGCAAAACTCAGATATGTATGGCTGACCGCCGAAGTGTTGAGGGGCATATCACCCGCGGCCAATGCAACATTTTCAAACGCAATATGTACCTCTTCTCCCGCAGGGGCTTTCAGTTTGAGCGGATACGTTTTGTTTGCGGATCCCAAAAACAAGAAAATCAACTTGCCCGGAGAAACCGTATATTCATCGACGCCTATCCCCGCTTGAATGTTAAACCGGATCGTCGTTAAAACAGGGAACGCTTCCGTCCATATCTCCGTGGTGATCGGATAAAGATTCGGCAAGGTGATCGTATCGGTCTTTTCGCGAATGGGGTTTGTCATGATTTCGCTTACATTGTTCGAATTGATTTCCGCCGCCGAATAATTGCTCCCTTGTCCAAGAAGGATCGAACCCGCCTGTTCTACCATGATGATGATCTCATAGTGAAGTCTTGATTGACGCAATTTCTCGTAATACAGAATCTCACCCTGCAGTTCAGAAGGCAACAGTTTATATGCCTTCTCGGCAGCTTCTATGGCGGCCTCGCTGTTGGAAGTAACGGTACCGATCGCCAAAATGCGATAATCGACCCCTTTTATCTGCAATTCGGAATAATTGGAAACAGAGCGTTTTTGTTCCGAGGTAAGCCGACCGTACATATACTCCGCGTTCAAGACCGCAGTCCCGCTCGCCTCTGTCACATCCCCGATGTCGGCGATCGACTTCATGACGTCATATACAGCCCTTGCGTCAGTCAAAACGGTGCGGTTCCCCACTCGCCCTTTCTGCTGTTCCGTAAGCGCCCCGTATTCTCTCTCCGCCTTTTCGATCGCCGTTGCGCTCGACAGCGTCACCGTACCGATTTCGGAAATCCAATCGACGACCGCGTAGATTTTTCTCGCGTCGGAAAGCAATGCCGCATTCGTTACTTTTGCCTTTTGTTGAGGAGTGAGCCCCGCGTACAAGGATTCGGCATTGGTAATCGCATCCATGCTGTTCTCCGTGATCGTGGAAAGCGGCACGATAGCAATTATGGCATTGTAGACCAACCGCGCTTCGCGCAGAACATCATGATTCCGCACGCGGGACCGAAGGGCCGCCGAAAGAGCATTATAGGATTCCTCCGCCTGCGTAATCAAAGCACCGCTCTCCTCTGTGACCGTTCCGATGCTGTCGATGAGATCGATCGTAACGCAAACATCATATTCGTTACGCGCCTCTTGTAGCGTCGGATAGTTGGCGACCATGCTCTTTTGCTTGTCGGTCAATGCATTGTACTCCGCCTCGGCGCGTTCAATAAAGCTTCTGCTTTGAACGGTTACTTCGCCGATCGCGGCAATTGCTTTCATCGTATTGAAAGCGGCGCGTGAATCGGTCAGCACCGAAGCGTTCCCCACCCGATCGCGCTGTTGTTGCGTCAATGCGGAATAAGAGTCCTCGGCTTGTCGGATCGAAGGCTCGCTGTCAAGCGTCACCCCTCCGATTGCATCGATCAATGCAACTGCGGAATAAGCAGCACGGGCATCGACCAACGCATCATAGATGCGGACGGCGCTCTTTTCGGAAGCGCTCAACGCATTGTAATATTCCTCTGCCCGTTCAATGGCGGCAAGACTGTCGATCGTAACGGTTCCGATTTTATTGATCAAAAATTCCGCTTCTTCCGCCTTGTCACGCGTGTATGTTTTGACGGTAATATTCTTGTATTCCGCAAGCAGGGCATTGTACGTTGTTTCGTCTACGGTCGGAACATATACCACAAGTTCATCGGACACCCGATCGAAAGCACCCAATCCGATACGGAGATTGATGCCGCTATCGATGTAAACTTCCTTCAGAGAAGTACAACCCCTGAAAGCGCCTTCTCCCAATTTGGTCAAGCCGATCAATCGAATCGAGGTCAAAGAAGTACAGTCCGCGAATGCACCGTCGCCGATGCTGAGTTCACCGGAAGGTCTGTATGCCAACACGGAAATCGAAGAAAGCGTCTCGCTCGAAATGGCTCCGAACGTGATCGTCGAAAGATTCGAACAGCCGGAAAAAGCGTATTCTCCGACATAAACCTGCGTGCTCAAACAATTTACGGTCGTCAACTCTTTGCTGTCGGAAAACGCACCATTCCCTATCGTTTTCACAGAATCGGACAGTTTCACCGTGTTGATCTTGCTTTTTTGAAGCGCACCGTCACCAATCGAAATAACGGGATGATCGTTGTACTTATCCACGTTGAGATCGTCCTTGTATCTGGAATTGAAGAAAATGCTGGTGCTTTTCAATACCGCTTGATTATTCGTAATCTCATATTTCAGCGGATGCGAATACTCCCAATACCCGTAGATCCCCACGGCAAGCGTAGCGGCAACGCCGACACCGATCCCGATTTTTGTCAATATCCTCTTTACTTTTGTTTTTTTCAGATAATACTCACGGTTTGTGCGCTTGCTTCGATAATCGGCAAGATCGTGGCTTTGTTGGTCGGTCTGTACCTTCCGATACCGATTATAGCTCTCAATATCCCCCTTCTCCTTCGCGGCGGAAACGGCATCCGTGAAGTCCGCATATCCGCCTATCGGCTTTTTGGCATGCACCAAATCGTAATTATCGAATGCCTTATAACGGCACATCAGCCGCCCCCAATATGCCTCATGACAGGAAGAATCTTTCGTGCCGATAACATCGTCGAAGGCCTTCTTAGCTCTTCTGAATTTTTTAAGTCTTATGTACCTGAACCCCTTATCCAACAGATCCTGCGTGTCGGCAGTCGCGTCCCGCAGAGTTTGCTTGACAACTTTTCTCATGGAAAGCAGCCACTCTTTGTTGTCCGAGTTGACGCTGATCGCCTGAACCAATTGAAGCTGGGTGTCAAGTGTTTTAATGAAATCGTTCCGCACAGGGCAGATCAGCTTGATTTTTTTCCGTGCGTCCTCCCTCTGTAGGGACAGAAACCGTTTCCACTCGTTTTTTACCCAGTTGGCATTCAGGTTCTCGGCGGATGAACCAAATACAAACATCTGCTTCGAACTTTTCAGTGCGGCATAGATGACGATATCCCACTGCTCGGAATTCCCCTCGAGGCACTCATCGGCATAAAAGACGCGAAAACCGCGCTTTGTCAGATACTCATACGCCTTTTCCGCCCAATCGGCTTCTTCGGTCAAACCGGCGTTTCCGATACGGTTTTTCTTGTAGCACAAAAAGATATCGTACTTTTTGACGTGCTTATACCCTTGGCTGACCGCCTCGCGTTTTTGCTCGATCTCCTCCACTTTGTGCCGCATGGATTCGGACAAACGGCCGTAGTATTCGCACTGCGTCAGCGGTTCGGTGTCGGGATCGAGGAAGGTGGCGGCAAACTTGCTTTTCCCGTCGACGATCGCCCCGGTCTCCAAATAGATGACCTTATACTTCGCCAAAATGGCGCAGAAATTGGCCTCGTCGTTGTTTGGATTGTTTTGGAGGACGGCTTCGCAATATTCCAATGCTTTTTCGAATTCGTATTCGTTGCGGCGTTCGTTCGCAATATCCAGATAAACGATATCGGAATCTTGCAGATCGGAGCCCGCGTTTTCGAAAACGGACCCGCAATAGTTGCACCTGTAGCTGCCGAATTCCTCGTAATGCAGTTCTCCGCCGCAATTCGGACATTTTATTGCTCTCATGCTCTTTCTCCTTGGAAATCAAAAATCGCAAAATAATTATATGCTAATAATAATTAGATGTCAATCAAATTGCACTAATTATTATTAGAATATTTGTATGGAGGATTTCAATAAAATGCTGTTCGGGGAACGCTTGAAAGAGCTGCGAACAGAGAAAAATATCGGGCAAAATGCGCTTGCGGTCGCATTGGAATTGAGCAATGCTTCCGTCAGCTATTGGGAGACGGGCAAACAGATCCCCTCGGCGGAAGTCATATTCAAACTTGCGCGGTTTTTTGACGTGAGCGCGGATTATTTACTCGGACTTACCGATAATTATTAAAAATCGATGCGGGGCACGCTTTCAAAAGCGCGCCCCGCGACATATCATTGAATTTTTCCTCAAAAAGACATGGCGGGGCGGCGGAAAATTCCGCCGCCCCGCCCCGAAAGGAAAGAAAAAACAATGCGTCTATGTTGCCGATATTCCGTTGAGGGGTTTTACGGAGACGCT